>JAQCGX010000005.1 GCA_027619975.1 Nitrospinota bacterium | reverse complement strand
GCCACTGATACAAGAAATCCTTGTACAATGTTCGATTTCCTGTAATAAACTAATTTTTAGAGATGCCTTGCAATAAAAAAAACAACTCCGAAGACACCGATTCCTTCCCTACGGCGATCACTTCAAGCCCGTCCAGCATTTCTCCAGATCTGTGACCGACAGGATGCCGATGATTTTGCCTTTATCGGTGACGGCGATATGACGGATTTTCTTCCCCTGCATGATCCCGCTGGCTCTCGCTATCGGCTCATCCTTTTCAATGGCGATGATGGGGGCGGTCATCATCGTTGCGACTTTCACCACGTTGGGGTCGGCGGCTCCCTTTAAAATCTTGTGTATCCAATCCGTTTTGGTAAACACCCCGATATATTCTCCATGCGCCTCCACCAGAAAGGCCCCAATGTCCACCAACCCCGTGGTGGACAAAAATACAGACCCCACCCGCATGGTCACAGGGTCGTCGTTTTGCCGCACGGTTTTATTTCATTAACCCTGTCCGGACTGATTTACTACTATGCCTACGGCAATTTTTATAGAGACTACAGTGGTTATTACACGGTTGTCACCCCGCCGATTGGAGCGTTGATCCCAGTTCCTCCACCGGGGTACAGAGTCATTTACATTGACTCCCAGCCCTACTACCTTGCCGCTGGGGTTTATTACATTTGGGATGATGTTCAGAGGGGCTACCGGGTCGTTCCCCCTCCTCAGGAAGTTTATGAATCGAGCGAAGAATCCCCACAATCCATTGAAGATTCTCTGGATCTGTTTGTTTATCCCAAGGCTAACCAAAGTGAAAATGAACGAGCCAACGATCGGTATGAATGCCATCTTTGGGCGGCGGGTGAAACCGACTTTGATCCCAGCAGTGAACAATCGTCGACGGACAAAGAACGTTCTGATTTCAAGCGGGCCATCACGGCTTGCCTGGAGGCGCGGGATTACGCGGTAAGATAGAATCTGATTTCAATACGAACAAAACAAAATGAAAAGTTATTGGCAGGCTTTAAATAAAGTGGACGTAAAAGTAAAATTATCAATGTCGTGTAAATCACAGTAATTTGTGATTTTCTCTCTTACGCGTTTTGAAAATCCAATTTAAGCTGGATACAACTTGCAAGTTTACTTATTGGTTTCATGATCCAAACCCTTAATCAAAAATTTTACCCTCAAAACGCTAAGGAGAATCAAAATGAAAAAAGCCATCATCAGCACTCTCGCAATTTCCCTTTTTGCATTACCCATGAGTCTGTACGCAGGGCCCGCGAAACAGGACGCGGCAAAAAAAGCCGTTGAGAAACCACTTTCAGCCATGAAGTCTACTATGGCGTCTCCATCAAAATCTACGCCGCCGGCCGCAAAGGTTTCGGATCTGACAACCAAAGCATCTGGGAAGGTTAGCGCCATTGAAGAAAAAACTGATTCCACTCAGAAGATGCTTGAAGAAGCAGAAAAAATAGGTAAGAACACAAGTGCCGGTGAGAAAAAATAAACTGAAAATTTTTGGGCTGCCTGAAAAGGCAGCCCATTTTCATCCCTCCCCTGCTTTCCCAATAAATTGAATATCGCCCTTAATAAACCCCGGAGTTTAGATAGTCTATTCCTCAAAGCACTTATCAAGGCTGTTATTTACATCCTTAAATACTTTTCAAGGCACGATCATGGGCATTCCCCAACAGCGTTTGCGATAAAATGGCTCCGACCGTTGCGAATGCCATATCCCATTGCGTGTCCCAAATGTCGCCCTGTGTCCCCAGAAATGCATCTGCATCGGTTCCTGTTGCCAGGGCAACCCACCATTCAATGAATTCGTAGGACACACTTAGAGTCATACAGATACAAACGACAATGAAAAACAGCCATTTTCCTGGCTGTAATGGAGAGGAGCGCAACAAAATTTCCCGTCCGACTATAGCGGGTATGAACCCCTGCGCAAAGTAGCCCACTCGGTCATAATGGTTGCGTTCTAAATCAAAAATCTCTTTAATCCAATCAAACAAAGGAACTTCAGCATAAGTGTAATGGCCACCAACCATTAATATAATCGCGTGAATCAGTATCAAAATATAAGCGATCCGGGTAAAAAAAAACTTTGAATACGTCCCAAATAGAATTACGAGACCAATAACAGCAGGAAGGACTTCCAGAAACCAAGTGAATGCGTCATGAAAGCTGATAGCAGACCAAATAAACACCAATGCATAAACCAACAGGAGAACGGAAAAAAATTTTTGGTTTGTCATTTGGCGGGTCTAAAGTGTTTTAACGCAAAGCGTGACTTTAGGACGTTGATCAAACCGTGCATTAGATATTAACTTTAAAAAGGAAGATTCTTATCCTTCATCTTTAGCAAAAGCGCCCATGGCGCGAAACTTTTCGTACCTCTGCTGAACGAGTTCTTCGGGAGAAGAGTTAATCAGCGTCTTCAAATTGGTGCGAAGCGCTTTTCTTAAACTAATAGCCGCCTGCTTATGATTTCGATGAGCGCCCCCCAGAGGCTCGCGGACAATTTCATCGATGACATTCATCTTCAAAAGACTGCTAGCCGTCATGCACAAGGCTTCCGCTGCCTGTTCCACTTTCTTTTTATCGCCCCACAAGATAGAAGCGCACCCTTCCGGTGAAATCACTGAGTAAACGGAATGCTCCAGCATTAATATCCGGTCCCCCACACCGATGGCCAGCGCCCCTCCCGACCCTCCTTCGCCGATCACAACCACGATGATGGGAACTTTTAGATTGATCATATTGTACATGTTGGTCGCGATGGCTTCCGACTGGCCTTTTTCTTCAGCGTCGATTCCCGGATAAGCGCCAGGGGTATCTATGAGAGTGATGACAGGCACATCAAATTTCTCCGCCAGTTTCATCAATCGCAGGGCCTTGCGGTACCCCGCAGGCTGAGACATGCCGAAATTCCGGCGGATTTTTTCTGCAGGTTCCCTGCCTTTTTGGTGGCCGATCACCATCACGGATTGGTCATCAAATTTGGCCAGGCCTGCCACGATGGAAGGACCATAGCCGCCATGACGGTCTCCATGCAGTTCTTGAAAATCTGTAAAAATCCGGTCAAGATAATCCAGCGTATAAGGCCGGTCCGAGTGTCGGGCAACCTGAGTCTTTTGCCAGCCTTTCAGGTTGGCAAAGACATCGTGCTTCATATGCCTTAGCTTTTTCTTGAGCTTAGCGATTTCGTGAGTGATGTCGCCCACGCTGTCGTACATGTGTGACAAGGAAACCAGATCCTGGATCTGCTTTTCCAGGGCAAATATGTCTCTTTCAAAATCCAGAATTTGCAAATTTAAACCTCATTTTTCAATAGGTTAGTACACAAACATTCTTCCCTCTAATGTTACCACAACATTACAATCCCTTCCACGCTCCCTTCAAAAAAGAGTAGCGTAAGCCTTGATTTCGTTCTGCTTCTATTCTTGGAGTACGTCTGAAGTAAATAGGGAAAGTCAGTAAAACCCAAAAATAGGATGTATGAGTTTGGTCAGCACGGTGGACTCCTCCAAAGCCACAGCGCCTTCACTGCCTATCCTGTTTTGCCCCAGTTTCAGAGATTCCAGTTTGGAAAGTACCTGGGATTGCGCAATCGCCTTGGCTCCGGGGTCCCCGATGTGGTTGAAATTTAGATTGAGAGCTTTCAAATTTGTGAGGGTCTTCGATTCAGCCAATGCCCTGGCTCCCACATCGGTGATATTATTGCTCGCCAGATTCAAGGCAACAAGACCGCTAAGTTTCGGAGAACGTGCCATCGCCACAATTGCACGATCGCTCAAATCGTTACCGTGCAAATCCAGCTCCTTGAGATCCGAGGCATAGGGCAAATCCAGCAGAGCAAACACCCCCATATCCCCGAGAATAAATTTTCCCATCTCATGCAACTGGTTCTGCTTTTGCAATTCATCCAGTTTACGGACGACTTTAAATCGGTGCCACGCCTCCTGCCCGTCTTTTCCTAGAGGATTATACGCCAGACCGATTTGCTCAATATGCTTCAGTTCCCGCGAGGTCGTCAAACGAACGGCTCCTTCATCCCGAATCTGGTTATAGTTTAAATTCAATTCGATGAGATTGACTAAAACATTGGATTCGGAAATGGCAACGGCACCGGCATCCTGTACTTGGTTTCGATACAAATTGAGGGTTGTCAGGTTGGAGAAGGTTTCTGATGTGGCTATGATTTTTGCCCCCTGGTCCGTGATTAAATTATTTTCCAGGGAAAGCGATGTCAGATTTTCCAAGTGAGTGGAGTTGGCCAGAGCCCGAACCCCTGCATCTCCGAAATTACTCTTGTAGAGAATAAGGGTCTTCACAGTTTTAAGAAGCGGGGATTTCGCAAGAACTTGTACGCCTTCCTCGCCCAGATTTTTTTCATCTATCCTGAGGGTGGCGCTATTTCGTTGAAGCTTTTTGGCAATGTACTTGAGGAGTTCTTCTTCGCTCATTTGCGAAGAGGACGATGCTCCAATGCAGAACAAATAAAAAAAAGGCAGTCCAAGGACTGTCCAACGAAATCGATTCATAAACGGCCTGCCAAGTTTAATAGCGAATAATGCCTACAATTGGTTTATATAAATATTCTAACTGGCCGCTTATTTTTTTTCAATCGCGTTCAGCCTGGCTTCCAAATCCTTGATTTTACGCGACAAATCCGGCAGTTTGGGAAGAAGGGTGACGTATTTTCTCCAGGTGTTTATGGGAACGCTGGGGGAACCGCCGTAAACGCCTTTACTTTCAACATCCCTGAAGGTTCCCGATTGGGCGGTTAAAATCGCCTGGTCGCCAATGGTGACATGATCCGCCAGCCCCACCTGACCGGCAAGAACCACATGATGCCCCAGGGTGCAACTCCCCGCCATTCCCACCTGGGAGACAAGAATGGAGTGCTCGCCAATCGTACAGTTGTGCGCAATCTGCACCAGGTTATCGATTTTAGTTCCCCGTTTGACGATTGTCGCACCTAATGTCGCCCGGTCAATACAGGTATTGGCGCCGATTTCTACATCGTCCTCGATCACCACCTGACCAATTTGCGGAATTTTATAGTGTTCGCCCTTCTCATCGACTGTGTAGCCGAAACCATCGGCCCCGATCACCACTCCCGCATGCAGAATGACCCGGTTTCCCAGGATCGTTTTTCGGTAAAGGGTGACATTGGGATGCAGAACAGCGTTTTCCCCGAGTTGGCAATCCGGCCCCACGACCACTCCCGGATGCAGAACGGTTCCATCCCCGATGGAAACGTTGTCTCCGATAAAGACAAATGGGAAAATCGTGACATTATCTCCCAGCTTCACATTCTGGCCAATGGCGGCTCTGGAATCGACATGCGGCTCCGGTTGGGTCTCGGGGTGAAAAGCACTGAGAAGTTTGGCAAAAGCCTGCATCGGGTTGGCGGTAATGATCTGCGCCACATCCAGATCGAGTTCCTGATCGACAATAACCGCAGAAGCTTTGGATTCAGCCAGCTGCTTTATGAATTTCTTTTTAACAACAAATGTCACATGTCCTTCACCGGCATCCTCGATGCCCCGCACATCACTGATCTCTATTTCCCCGTCTCCCTTAAGAGACCCACCGACCAGAGCCGCAATATTATTAAGTTTCATGATTCTCCCCTTCCCTCTTCATCCAGCGTGACGCGGGACCCTATATTTACGTGCGATGGATTTATGGCTGACTGCATCCCCTTGCATACAGAATATTTCATCCTGCAATTTTCTTCGAAGCTCGTGACCAAACTCGTCTTTCGCAATGGAGAAACCCCACTGAGGGGGTTAAATGATCACATCTTTGTCAATGGTTGCTACTTTTCCTTCACTCAATTGCATGACCCGGTCCATTCGCTGGGCAATTCGTTGACTGTGGGTCACAAGCACAAAGGTTTGCTTGAACTCTTCATTTAATTTGCGAATCAATTCAATCAGGGAATCGCTGGCGTGGGTGTCCAGATTTCCTGTCGGCTCATCGGCAAGAAGAAGATCTGGCTGGTTTATCAAGGCTCGCGCCAAAGCCACGCGCTGACTTTCCCCGCCGGACAATTCGCCGGGCTTATGTTGCATGCGTTCCTTGAGCCCCACCTGGCATAATAAATGTTCCGCTTTTTCCTGGGCAATGGCTCGGCTCTCATCGCGGATAATCGCGGGAAACATGGCGTTTTCCAATGCGGTAAAATCCGGGAGAAGATTAAAAAACTGGAAAACGAATCCCACACGACGATTGCGAAATTTTTCTAAATAACTATTATTCTTCGCATAAATATCCACTCCCTGAAAAAGGATGCGGCCAGCATCGGGCCGATCCAGCCCGCCCAGGACATGCAGGAGGGTGCTTTTCCCAACTCCCGATGCCCCGACGATTCCCAACACTTCTCCCTTCATCACTTTCAAGTTGGCATCCGTCAAAATGTGAAGGGTTTCCCGCCTGGTTTTATAGCTCTTATGAACGTCGATTCCTTCCAATAGGGGCGTATCGGGAGGGCTTGCATCATTATTCATAGCGTAAGCCCTCCACCGGGTTCAACCGGGAGGCCCGCCAGGCAGGATAAAGGGAAGCTACAAAACAAATAAGGATTGAAAAAATGACGATCAAAAAGGAATCCCAATATTGAATCTCTGAGGGAAGTTTATCGAGATAATAAATATCACTCGGGAACGCGGTGATGCCGAATATGCTTTCGATGAATCCTACAATCTCATTCAGGTAGGGGACAGCGGTGAACCCGCCAACACAGCCCACAAAGGTTCCCACCAGGCCAATGATCAAGCCTTGATAACTGAAAATTTTTATGATGCTTTTCCGCGTTGCTCCCATAGACATCAAAATCGCGATTTCCTTGGTTTTCTCCATGACCACCATGAACAAGGTGCTGACGATATTAAAGGCCGCCACCAGGATGATCAGAATGAGGATCACGAACATCACTACCTTTTCCAGCTGCAGAGCGGAAAACAGGTTTTTATTCATGCGCATCCAGTCCCGGACAAAATAAGGAAACTTCAGTTTTTCCTGAATTTCCTGGGCGATCACGGCGGCCTGATCGATATCATCCACCCAAACCTCGACACCGCTCACCATCCCCTGCATGGAAAAAAAGTTTTGCGCCGCCGGAATGGAAATAAAAGCCAGGTTGGCGTCGTATTCAAACATCCCCGATTCAAAAACTCCCGCCACCTGGAAGATTTTCATTTTCGGGATCAAACCCATCGGCGTGATGCGGGAAGACGGAGATACCATGGACACCACATCACCCACCCGCAAACCGTTACGGCGAGCCAGTTCCTTGCCCAGAACCACTTTGGAACGGGAAAGTTTACCGTTGGAGGATTTGCCGGAGATTTTTTCAGTTTCCAGAAAATCCAGACTGCCTTCAATCAGGTTTTTTTCTAGATCCGAAACGCCCTTCTCGCGCACCACGTCTACGCCACGGACCACGACTCCCGATGCCGCTTGCCCGTGGGTCAACATGACGTGATTCATTATAAAGGGCGCGGCGGCGGTGACTCCTGGCACTTCCTTCACTTGCCGGATGATGTTTTCGACATCATTTATTCCCGAGCGATTGATGTTGGTGATCACCGCATGGCTGGTGGTTCCCAGGATTTTGTCGCGCAGATCTTTGCCGAAACCGGACATCACGGCAATAACGACAATCAATGCCATGACCCCGAGCGCCACTCCACCGATGGATATCCAGGTATTCAGGGAAATAAACTTCTGGGTTCTCTTGGCCTTCAAATGACGCAAACTGACAAATAGTTCGTAAGCCATATTAAAGAATCAACCTGTGAAGGAAAGGTTCAAGATAAACAATATGAGGGGAGACTTTTTGCAATTACAACCAATAATAAGATTGCCTTCCAATTGATAACCGTTGCTCAGGATTCTTTTTTCAACTGCGGAAACAGGATCACATCCCGGATCGACTGCGAATTGGTGAGCAGCATGGTCAATCGATCGATTCCTATTCCCTCCCCGGCCGTCGGCGGCATACCAATTTCCAATGCCCGGATAAAATCAAGGTCCATCCAATGCGCCTCATCATCGCCTGCCTGACGCTCCGCAACCTGTTCCTCGAACCGCTGTTTTTGATCGATGGGATCATTCAACTCGGTATAGGCATTCGCAATTTCTTTACCACTCACAAACAACTCAAATCGTTCCACAAGGCTGGGGTCGTCGGCTTTCTTCTGCGAAAGCGGAGACAGCTCCAAAGGATAGTCTGTGATAAAGGTCGGCTGGATCAGTTTTGGTTCCACAAAAGTATCGAACAGTTTGGCCAGCACCTTCGCCGGGGTGTCTTTTTTCTCCAGATGGACTTTATGTTCCAACGCAAAAGCCACCGCCTTTTCCGGGTCCGCCACCGCTTCTTCTGACACACCGCCAATTTCAGTCAAAGACTGCTTGAACGGAATCCGCTTGAAGGATTGGCTGAAGTCGAATGTCCCTTCTTTTTCCTCTCCATCCACCACATGGGTGTAAGGAAATTGCAACGTATTGAACACCTCTTCGCCAATGTAACGGAACAGCTCTTCAGTCAGATCCATTAAATCATTGTAGTCGGCGTAGGCGGTATAAAACTCCAGCATGGTGAATTCGGGATTATGCTCGGTCGAGATGCCTTCGTTGCGAAAATTGCGGTTGATCTCGTAAACGCGTTCGAGACCACCCACCACCAGCCGTTTGAGGTAGAGTTCCGGCGCGACTCGCAAATAGAGATCCATATTCAGGGCATTGTGATGCGTTTCGAACGGTTTTGCCGTGGCGCCGCCGGGAATGGAATGCATCATGGGCGTTTCCACTTCCAGATAATCCCGCTCATTTAAAAAGTTGCGAATGGCCTGGACGATTTTGCTCCGGGAAACGAACAACTCTTTCACTTCCGGATTCACGATGAGGTCGACGTAGCGTTGCCGATAACGCAATTCAATGTCTTTGAGACCATGCCATTTTTCAGGAAGCGGATGCAGGGATTTGGTGAGCAGAGTCACCTGGTCCGCAAACAGGGTGAGTTCCCCCGTGCGGGTTTTAGAAACTTTTCCCTGGATGCCGATAATATCGCCGATATCAAACTTGCCGAAAATTTCATAGCTTTCCGCACCAATTGATTTTTCGTTGATGTAAACCTGGATTGTCCCGGAATGATCTTTCAAGTTAACAAACGTGGTCTTGCCGTGATCCCGACGCGTCATTATGCGTCCTGCGACAATGCATTGCGGGTCCTTTTCAGCGAGCTCTTCTTTGGAGAACTCGGAAAAATCCCTGATCAAATTGCCGATTCCGGCGTTAACTTTGAATTTGTTATTGAAGAGAGAAATTCCCTGGGCGCGTAATTCTTCCGCTTTTTCGCGTCTTAATTTGATTAAAAGACCTGTTTCTTCCATTGAATTGTAATGACCGGATTCGTTAAAGTGACTGGATGAGGAACTGCAGGGGACCCTACACTTTCAAGGGACGAGGGTAAAAAAATCCTTTATTCCACCATTATTAATAATACGACACAACTTGTGTTATGAAAATTCCTTCTCTGCGCGACTTGATTTATCGGGCAAATTCAGTGAACCGCTTTTCCCGGACCACAGTAATTTTTATTTCACCAGGATAGGTGACCTCTTTTTCAATTCGCTTGGCAATATCACGCGCCAGCAAATGTGACTCTTCATCGGTGATGCCATCTGGCACAACGATGATACGCACTTCGCGACCGGCCTGAATCGCATAGGTTTTTTCCACACCTTTATAGGAATCGCCAATTTCTTCCAGCTTGGTCATCCGTTTGACGTAGGTTTCCAACATTTCACGGCGGGCTCCGGGACGGGATGCGGATATTGTATCCCCTGCAGTCACCAGAACCGCGTAGAGTGATTCGCACTCGACATCTTCATGATGGGCGGCAATGGCATTGACCACATATTTGTGCTCGTTGTAGCGGTTGGCCACTTCCACTCCCAGTTGCGTGTGTGTTCCGTCGGTCTGGTGGTCGATGGCCTTGCCGATGTCATGAAATAATCCGGCCCGTTTTGCCATCTGCACATCCAGCCCGATTTCGGCGGCAATGTGCCCGCAGATCCACGCCACTTCCTGCACATGCTCCAGAACGTTCTGAGTATAACTGGTGCGATATTTGAGACGGCCCAACAACCGCACCATATCCGGCGGCACATTGTCAATCCCTACAGCCAGAATGGCCTGCTCTCCGGCTTCCTTGATTTGCTGGGTGACTTCCTTCTTGCATTTATTGACGACGTCTTCAATGCGGCCCGGGTGGATTCTACCATCTTGAGTCAATTTTTCCAGGGCACGGCGGGCCACTTCCCGGCGAATGGAGTCAAATCCTGAAAGGACAACGGCGCCCGGAGTGTCGTCGATGATCAAATCGATTCCCGTGCACTGCTCCAGGGCCCTGATATTGCGACCTTCCCGGCCAATGATCCGACCCTTGATATCATCGTTGGGAAGCTCCACCACGGATACGGTGGTTTCGGCAATATGGTCCGAACAAACTCTCTGGACGGCCATCGTGACCAGCCTTCTGGCTTCATCTTCTGCCTGCGCCTTGGCCTTTTCTTCTATTTTCTTCACTTCCCGTGCGGCATCCATTCTGGCTTCATCGAGGATTTTCTTTTTGATCTCCTCTTTTGCCTGCTCGGCGGTGAATGAACTGATGATTTCCAGCTTTTCGACTTCCTCTTTGACGAGGTTCTGGTATTTTGCTTTCTCGGTGCCGACAATTTCTTCCCTGGCTACCAATGCTTTCTTTTTCTCATCCAACGCTCTTTCCTGAATTCGGAAATCTTCAGCCTCCCTGCGGAAAGCATCTTCCTTTTTTTGAATTTTTAATTCCTGCTCCCGCAATTCGTCCCGCTTCCCTTTGATATCCTTATCGAGTTCGGCTTTGGCAATAATATGCTTTTCCTTAGCTTCTATTTCAGCAGTTTTTAACCGGTTTCTGGCTTCACCCTCGGCATCGCTGAGAATTTTCTTCTTAAGTTCTTCCGCTTCCTTGATCTGATATTCGGTAAATATTTTACGCAGGAAATAGCCAATGGCGTATCCCACCAAAAGGGCAACCAACATCCCTAGCAGCAATGTGATGAAATTAACTTTAATGGTAAAGAATATATGCATTCTAGCTCCCCTCTTTATATGTAAAAACCTGCCTGTCCCGAACCGGGCTTCAGCAGACTATTGTTTCGTTCTCCGTCAGGATCTTTTGGACGGGGACATCAAGCTCCGTTTGCGGAACGGATTCCAGAATCTGAAAGTCGAATGCCACGCCCACTCGAACCACACGGTCCGCCACTTCCTTTAAAAACCGGTCATAATACCCTGCCCCGAAACCAATTCTCCCACCCTTGCGGTCAAATGCCAGCCCCGGAACCAGCACAAAATCCAGAACGGCAGGCGACTGGATATTTAAATGGACCGAACCGGGCTCACGGACTCCAAAGCGCTTGACTTCAAATTCAATGTCCAAACCGGGTAGCTCTGATATTTTCAAGCATTTTCGCTCTGCATCGACCAGAGGTACGTAAACCCTTTTTCCGAAGCTCAATGCCCTTTCAATCATTTCCTCAGTCTGAACTTCTCCCGGCAATGAAAGAAAAATTAAAATATTCTGGCAAGACTGGAACGCTTCAAGCTCTACCAGCTTTCTTGTTATCTCCCGGCTGTATCGCTTTAATGTTTCCTCACTGAGTTTCTCCCGCATCCGGATCATTTTTTTCCGGATCGAAGCCTTGAATTCCTCTGCGGATCGCAATTTATTCCTGAGAGTGTTTATTGATAAATTTATCAAACTTCAAAATGGTGCGTCCCGCCGCCCGTCGATCAACTTTTTAATTTTAGCGATGGGAACTTCGCCGATAATCAGTCGCGCACCACATACATCATAAAGTTATACATGAACTTCAAGCATATAACATATTTTAAACAGGGCAAATACAAGCAAGGTAAACAAGGAGGCCGAAAAGATTCCTCAATATCAGAACTGAGCTAGAACCTGGGGATGAGGGAAAAATGGCAAGGGGAAGCAAAGGCGGTCGCCCGATTGAAGATTCAATTGTAAAGATCTGGCAAGGCCCAGACCGATTGAACTTTTATCTATGAAAACAAAACCATGATCACGGTTTTGTTCAGAATTATCAATCCCAAAGGGAACTCTCGAAAACTCCAAATGTGGAATTAAAATCCCGATTAATTTCGCAACCAGCGCCATTTTTTTTCCTGAGTTTCCTAAAACCAATTGTCTCTGCCCCGATTGATACTGTCCCAACTCAACCTTCACTCGTAAAAAACTATCAAAGAAGCTTCCCCGTTGATGCCGTACAAAAACCATTTTTTGAACCTATCAAGGACAGGTGGGGTTTCCGTATATTGCTTTAGGCTTCCTTAACCTTAAAGGCATGCACACCGCAACCGATTCATCGACCCCGTTTACAAAATGTTGGCTCAAAAAAATAAATTTTTACACGCGCACAACAGGGAAGCAATATTCCTATTAATCAGTTTTAATCGTAGCACAAACAACCTCACCCCTCAAGAGTTATGTAATGCAAGTGAGTCCGTCAGGGCTTCAGGTTTTCAACCCCTTTTTCCAGTGTTTCAATCAGCTCATCGATCTGTTTTTCAGAGTTCTGGTTGTTTTCTCCCGCCTTCGTTTTCATCTCCAATAATTCCTGAGCAATATTCAAGGCCGAGAGAATGGCCAGATCGGTTGTCGACTTGATCGCCCCCGTTCTCGACAATTCCAGCATTTTGGAATCCACCATAGAAGCGACTTCATGCGGATCTACAGAAAACGAGCCGCTTTTAACATTATACTTTCTTCCATAAATATTTAATTTTATGCTTTCAGACATGACGTATCAGACAAAATCCATTTTCTCAAGGTTTTGCAAAATAGTTTGCACTTTGGATCGGATCATCGAATGGTCCTCTTCCATTTTCCGGTTGCTACTTTCCAATGCATTCAATTTCCCCAAATCGGAAATAACACTTTGATTCTGCTCCTGAACCACCTTCTTTTCCTGCTCCAACTCCTGGATCATTTCTCCCAGACATCGGACTTCATCCTTTAAATTGCTCGACTCCTCAATTAAAGATGTCACCAGGCGGGACAGTTTTTCAAGCTTTTCGGGGTTCATAAGCGAATCCTATCACTGGCAATTTGGAGTGTCAATCGTCACCTTCGGGCAAACGAACTACTCGCGCAGTTTGGCGCCCAGCTTTTCGGAAAGGGTCTGGACGATCTTTTCAAAAACGGGGTTGACCTCTTCATCGGTCAAGGTTTTTTCCGTCGACTGGAACGCCAGGGAAAACGTCAGGCTTTTTTTGCCCTGTTCGATTTTTTTACCTTCAAAATAATCATAAAGATCCACCCGGCGAATCAAGGGTGCACTGGTTTTTACAATAAGGTCATGAATTTCTTTGGATGGAAGCCCTTCGTCCACAATCAGGGAAATATCCCGATACGTCTCAGGAAACTTGGGAATCGGTACAAACCGGGGCCGGTCGGGAAGGGCTTCGACCACCTGCCCAAAATCGATTTCAAAAACATAGGCTGGCCGTCCAATATCCCATTGGCGGATCAGATTGGAAGACACTTCTCCGAAATATCCTATTTTCCTGCCCGCGATAAAGCAATCCACGCTTTTACCTGGGGTGAGAAAAAGACTTGGAGAGGAATAAAACTCCACTGACAACTTCAACTGACTCAACACCGTTTCCAGCGATCCTTTCAAGTCGAAAAAATCATAGCTTTTCGTCTGCGCCTTCCACACATCGGGCTCGTAGGCCCCAACGACCAATGCGGAAAAACAGGTTTTTTCAACTGCCGGCTTCTCGCTGGCTCCCTTAAAATAAATATCGCCCAGCTCAAAAATCTTGACCGGTTTCTGCCCCTTGCTCAGATTTCTGGCGGCCGTGCTCAGAAGACCGGGAATCAGACTGGTGCGCATGGTGGCCCATTCATTGCTCAATGGATTGCGCAGGTTGATGGATTCCGCTTGAGGCGTTCCAAATGCCGACCGGAATGAATCCGCATTTTTGGAATCAATGAAACTGTAATTGATGGCCTCCGCATAACCGAGATGACAAAGAGTTGTTTTAACGGTTTGGACGGCCTGCCTCCTTCTGGAAACTTTGACCGGGATGATCTCAGCCTGAGGGTGCGCCACTTCAACGTTTTCGAAACCGTGCAACCGGGCGATCTCTTCAATGACATCGATCTCACGTTCCAGCGTGGGACGAGATTCAGGAATTTTCAGGATCAGCGTCTCTCCAGTTTGAGCAGGTTCGGATGATATCCCAAGCCTCTCCAGATACTCGCCGATGACTTGACCGCTCAAATTCAATCCCAGAATCTGGTTGACTCTGGAAACTCTGAGGTCAATGGACGGCAACGGTTTCGGATGGGGATAAAGATCGATGCGCCCACGGCAAATTTCCCCTCCAGCCAGCTGACGAATCAGTAAAGCCGCCCGGCTCTGAGCAGCCCTTACCGCCGCGATATCCACGGTTCGTTCAAAACGGAAAGACGAATCGGTACGGATTCCATACTCTTTCGACCCTTTGCGGACGATGACCGGATCGAAATAGGCACTCTCGAGAACCACGGTACGGGTCGAACCTGAAACTTCACTGTTGGCTCCCCCCATAATTCCGGCCAGGGCCACCGGTTTTTCCGCATCGGCGATCACCAGCGCATCCTCCCCCAGAACCAGATTACTTTTATCCAGACTGATAAAGGCTTCATTTTTGTGAGCGCGGCGGATGACGACCTGAAACCCCGCCAACAAATCACGGTCAAATGCATGCAGGGGTTGACCGGTTTCAAACATGACGTAATTGGTGACATCGACGATGTTGTTGATGGAACGGAGCCCCATGGACAACAGACGATCGACGAGCCATTTCGGGGAAGGTCCGGGAGTCACATTTTCGATCACCATAGCCATATAGCGTGGGCACAGGGTTTCTTCCCGGTTCTCTACAGAAAGCTTTTGTTCTACCGGGTTTGGCCCCCAGGACTGCTCCAGTTCCTGCTCAGGGTCATCCCATTGGCAGGTTTTCCCCAACAAGGCCGCCACTTCCCTTGCCATCCCTCGATAGCTCAGGCAGTAGCCGCGATTGGGCGTCACGTTGACTTCCATGACTTGCGTCTTGGTTCCATCGGGCAACGCGACCCAGTCCAGGGCCTCTATCTCCAGGCCGCCCATGGATAAAATCTCCGCCAGCTCTTCGGTGGGGACATCGAATTCCACATATTCTTTCAACCAGTCCAACTGGATCAGCATATTGTTTCCTTAATCATTACAATATTCACAAAATCGGGATTATAAGAGAAGGCGGGTTAAAAAGCAAAGCAGAGGATCGTAAAAATCAAAGGGCAGGAACCATCCGCCCAATGTGTCAAAAGGTTATCTATTGAACCGATGGGGCTTTTCAGATATAACCGGACTCTATTCACGCCGCGCATCATTATGAAACTCACCGAAGAAAACATTCTTACCTATAAAAAACCCAACACGGGCGTCAATCAGAGCCTGCCTATTTCCGCACTCGTTGAGCAAATCATTATGATGAAAAATGTTGGACCATAAAATGGACTATTCACCTATCATAAACCAGTTCGCAAGCGTGTTTTGGTATTTGATACCTATCGCTATTTTGTTAGCTATACTGAAATCCTCCTGGTTTAAGGGAGTGTTTGGTGAGTTTATTGTAAATTTTTTAGCAAAGTTGCTGCTTGATAAAAAGGCATACCATCTTATAAAGAATGTCACTTTGCTAACAAAAGATGGGACCACTCAAATAGATCACATCATAGTTTCAGTCTATGGCATCTTTGTAATTGAAACAAAGAATATGAAAGGATGGATTTTTGGCAATCCAAATCAAAGGACATGGACTCAAAAAATATACAAACATTCAAATAAGTTTCAAAACCCACTACATCAAAATTATAAGCATGTAAAAACCTTAGAATCCCTGCTTGGGTTGAAAGAGGGGCAAGTGCATTCCTTGATTGTATTTGTTGGTGATAGTACGTTTAAAACTGAAATGCCGGAAAATGTCAGGCACACTAGAGGCTACATAAGATATATCAAATCAAAAAAAACGTGTGTTCTGTCTCAGGTAGAGGTTGAAGAAATTATTAGTAAGATCAAGATAGGCAGGCTAACTCCATCATTTAAAACCCACAGAGAACACGTAACGCACGTAAAAAATATTGTAAGCAAGAAACTATGACTCTTCCACTTCAATGAGTCTATATCTGCAAACGCTTTTCTCGACTTGCGCAGGTAATATACAACCGAGTTCTACTCACAACTCTCTCATTATGAAACTCACCGAAGAAACCATCCTCAAGCTGCTCCGCAACAAAGCCAACCGGCCCATGAAGGTCTCGGAGCTGATGAAACAATTTTCAATCCCCGATGGTCAACGCCGGGAGCTTCGCAGTCGGCTCAAGGAGATGGCGGCGGACGGACGGTTGATAATAGTTCGCGGCGGTCGCTATGGCCTGCCGGACGAAATGAATCTCATATCGGGAGTTCTCACCACCAATGCCAGGGGCTTCGGTTTCGTCGCTCAGGAGAAAGGCAGTGGTGAGAAGGATATCTACATCAGCCGTGGCCATATGGGCGACGCCATGCACGGCGATCTGGTGACGGTGCGCATGGAGCCGGGCCGGGACAGCGACCGCCCGGAGGGCCGGGTGATCCGCATTTTAAAGCGCAACACCACGGAGCTGGTTGGAACCTACGAACAGTTTGGCCGCGATGGCTGGGTCATTCCCATGGACGCAAAATATCTTCACGATGTTTTTATTTCTGCGAAAAACTCCAAGGGCTCCAAAACCGGACACATGGTTTCGGTGACTCTTGAAACCTATCCTTTGAAGCATCAGCCGCCGGTGGGCCGCATCACCGAAGTGCTGGGGTTTTCAGACGACCCGGAAGTCGAAGTCAAAGCCATTTTAAGGAAATTTGGAATCACCCCGGAGTTCCCGCCAAAAGTGCTGGCGGCGGCGGAAAGGATCGCAAACCCGGCCAGGATCGAAGAACAAACGGAAGAACGGACCGATCTTTCTGATTGCCTGATTTTCACAATCGACGGGGAAAAGGCCAAAGACTTTGACGATGCCGTGTCCATTGAAAAGATGGGAACCGGCTATCGCCTGGGAGTGCACATCGCCGATGTGAGTCATTTCGTGCAGGAGGGTTCCCCCCTGGATAAAGAAGCGTTTCTTAGAGGAACCAGCATCTATTACCCGGACAGCGTCGTTCCCATGCTGCCGTTTCAACTGTCCAATGAAATTTGCAGTTTGAAGCCCAATGAAAAACGTCTGACCTTGAGTGCGCTCATCGATTTCGACGCCGGGGGCAATGTGGTCGGAAGCAAGATCTTTAATTCGATCATTGAAAGTAAAGTCCGCTTCACTTACACCGAGGTGGCCGGTCTGCTGGAAAAAGGCGACCCTGAGAACCGCTATGCAAAGGCTTTGCCCACTCTTAAAATCATGCACGAGCTCAGCCAGATTCTAAGAAAAAAGCGGTTCCTGCAAGGAAGCGTGGATTTCAACCTTCCCGAACCGGAAGTGCAAATGAACGACAAGGGCAAAATTGAAAAGATCGTGATGGCCGAGCACAACATCGCTCACGAACTCATCGAGGAGTTCATGCTGTCCGCCAACCAGGTGGTGGCCAAATTTTTATCCGATAAAAACGTCCCTTCCATCCACCGCATTCATGAACGACCCGATGACGATAAAATCGCTAAGTTCAACGAGTTCTTACTTTCCTTTGGCATCAAGTTGAAAACCACCCACAATGTACCATCGATGGATCTGCAGAATTTGCTGAAACAGGTCAAGGGTCACCGGGAAGAACGAACGATCAACACCCTCCTGATCAGAACCATGAAAAAAGCGGTGTACTCCGAAAAAGACCCTGGACATTACTGTTTGGGGTTCAAACATTACACGCATTTCACATCTCCCATCAGGCGCTACCCGGACCTGATCACGCATCGTCTGGTCAAAAGCTTTTTAGATAAAAGAAAATGCTCACAAAGGGAACACAAACGCCTGCATCCCAGAATCGTCGAATGCACCGAACAATCGTCCGCGCGGGAACAAAATGCCATGTCCATCGAACGCGAGGTCAACGATCTCAGGCGGGCGCAATTCATGGCCGACAAAATCGGAAAAATTTATTCAGGGCTCATCACCAGCGTCACAGCATTTGGTTTCTTCGTGGAATTGCAGGAAGTTTTCGTTGAGGGTCTGGTAAAAATTTCCAGCATCGCGGATGACTATTACATCTTCATAGAAACGGAACACAAATGGCAGGGCCAACGCCGCCACCGCACCTTTAAAATAGGTGACACGGTAAAGATCCGGGTCGCCAGCGTTGACATTCCAAAACGTCAGATCGATCTGACCCTGCATCCGAAGTGAAATTGGAGTTCATCTAACGCTCTGCCGACCATCTTGAAAGCGGGATAAATTGAATCCAATGGGTCCCCTACTCCCCTATTTCCTTTCTTATCTCGGTGGACTGTTAGCCGCCCTCCCGCCAGCAGTGCATTTTTTCTTTCCCTATCTTTTTCCTGCATTGGTGGCAGGTTCGGGTTTTGTCGTTTTCGCAAGATTAAAAAAACAATTTCTTTGGCGATGGACGCTCCTGATATTGTTTATCCCATTCGGCTATTTTTCCCCGGCTTTATCGGATGGTTCTCAACCCTCTAATCATATTCTCAAGCACATCGACGAATCCCGGCGCACAACGCTGATCGGAACTTTGATCGACGCTCCCGAACCTGTGGACGGAAAGGTATTTTTTCATGTGGAGGGGAAGCATATCCAGTCGGGTGGAAATCAAATAGATGTCACGGGACAGGTGCGATTGACCCACTATCATCCAGATCTCATCCGGCAATCGTTTCAAGCGGGGGACATCGTTCAGTTCAATCAGGTCCGCCTGAAACATCCGATAAATTTCAGGAACCCCGGCGCGTTCGACTACCGCGGTTATTTAAAGGTTAAAGGAATCTCGGTGATCGGTTCGCTTTCAAAAAAAAGCTCTCTGAAAAAATTGGGCGCCTCGCCTTTGCCCTTTCTTAAAGCCCTGCAAGTGAATCTTCGCGGGCATTTGCTGAAGACACTGGAAACCTATTTTTCAGGAGAAGAAGCCGCCCTCTTAAAGGCCATGCTTCTGGGGCAAAAAAATTCTCTTTCGGATGCCGTCAAGGAAGCGTACATCGCCACCGGATTGAGTCACCTGATGGCGGTTTCGGGACTGCATGTGGGTTTCGTCGCCTGGGCGGCTTTTATAGTTTTCTGGCCGCTGGCGTTTTATAGCCTGCTAAAATATCATCCCGAATGGGCGCAATCGGGAGCGGCCCGGAAAATCGCCGCCTTTATGTGTCTCTTTCCGGTTCTGTTTTATCTGCTGTTGGTGGGGCCAAAAATCACCGCCCTGCGTGCCGGGTTTCTGGTATTGGTATTTTTATTAGCCATCCTCACCGACCGGGAGCGGAATTTATTCAACGCGCTGGTCATCGCCGCATTTTTGATCCTCATCTGGAACCCCGGAGCCGTCCTCGATGTCAGCTTTCAGCTATCGTTTGCGGCTATGATCGGCATCCTTTTTGTGGTGCATCATTTAACCCAACCTTCGGGTGACTCCATAGACCGAATGGGCGAACAGCCCTGGTTTCGAAGGTTTCTCTGGAGTATCTCATTTGAAGAACAGAATGATCTCAGTCGTTCGCAAAAATCCTTTCAGTTCCTCAAGCAATATTTTGCCGCCAGCGCACTCATCTCCTTTGCCGTTTATCTTTGTACTTTACCCTTCCTTATTTTTCATTTTAACCAGGTGAGCCTGATTGGAATTTTTCTCAACCTCATCATGATTCCGCTGGCCTCTGTTCTCATTCCCCTGGCGTTGTTCGCGATCAGTCTGGGGAGCATCCTCCCGGCGCTGGGGTGGGTTTTATCCTTTCCCCTGCATTTATTGCTCAAATGTTTTCTGGTTATTCCGCAGTTTTTTGCTTCTTTTCCCTACGCATCGGTGTATGTTCCCACCCCGCCGCGATTTTGGATTCTTTTATATTTTTTAGTTTTAGCGGGAGGCATCTGGCTCCTGATAAAAAAACCCGACCCTGCCAAACAATCCTCGCCTCCGCAAAAATTCAGGCGGGAGGTTCTCGGAAAGGCCAGCCTGTGTGTTGCATCTCTGGCAGCGATCGTGTGGCTGATCTGGCCGCGTTTTCCCAACTGGGCTTCAGAAAATTTGCAGATATCTATTCTCGATGTCGGACAAGGAGAGTCGATCTTCATTGAATTTCCAAATCGGGAAACCATGATCCTGGACGGTGGCGGATTCTTTAAAAGCTCTCTGGACGTTGGAAAAATGGTGGTCGCGCCTTTCTTATGGAACCAGGGAATCGGCCATATCGATTACCTGGCCGCCACTCATTCCGACCAGGACCACATCAGCGGACTGGAATCTCTGGTCGATCTTTTTTCCATCGGCCATTTTTTGGATGGGTTTCCCGGCCTCGGTGACTCCCGCATCGAAAACCTGGGGCAAAAGACACTGGCAAGAAATGCGGTCCGGGTTGAGTTACAACCTGGGGTCCCATTGACCCTTGGTGAGGTCCGAATCGTCTCCCTCCACCCCAGCCCACAATTCATCCGGCAAACCGCTAAAAAAACAAAAAACAAGGTGGGGAACGAGTTATCTCTGGTCCTCAGGCTGGATTATCGGGATTTCAGTATGCTGTTCACCGGAGACATCGGGGAATCTACGGAAGAATATCTCATTCAACGCTCCCTTCCCCTCAAAGCAACCTATTTAAAAAGCCCGCATCACGGCAGTCGCTTTTCAAATTCACCTGCATTTATTCAGGCGGTCCAACCGCAAGCGGTTATTTTCTCCAGCGGTTACTTGAACTGGATGCACCACCCCCACCCCGAAGTGGTTGAGCGCTATCAGGCCGCAGGAACCAAAATCTGGAGAACGGACCTGAATGGCTCCATCCACATTACAACGGATGGTTATCAGCACCGGATTCGCAATTATCCTGAAAGTGGCTGATATTTCTTTCAAAATCGGCATTTCATTTGTAATTTTTTAAAATTATATTATTCAATAAGTTAAATTTGATTTACAATAAGAGTAACCAGCTATAACTTTTTTAAAAAAAATTCAGGCAATAACGGATGACGCTTTTAAAAACCGACTCTTCAACCATCCTTGTGGTGGACGATTCCAAGGCCCAGGCATCTTTCATAAGGAATGTTCTGGAGGGTGATTACGAAACGGTTCTGGCGGCCAGCGGGCTGGAGGGACTGGAAAAATACAAGGAGATCAATCCCGACCTGATTATCCTGGACATTGAAATGCCCCACATGAACGGCTATGAGGTCTGCCGCCGTCTCAAGGCCATGACGGAAGACACGTTCGTTCCTGTAATTTTTCTGACCAGCAATACCGATCTCGACAGCCTGACGATGGGATTGCACATCGGCGGCGAGGACTTCCTCACCAAGCCGTTTGTCCCGGAGGAATTGAAAGCCAGGGTGCAAGCGGCCCTGCGCACCAAAAAACAATACAGCAAACTGGAAACAGCCCACGCCACGGTCGAAAAGGAGCGGGATATGATTGCCAATATCCAGAAAGGGCTTCTGTGTGACGAGCCTCCGGATATTGAAGGAATGCGCTTTTTCACCGATTACCAGCCTTCTTCAAAAGCCGGCGGGGATTATTATGATTTTATTCCCATCGATCAGGATCACCTTGGCGTCCTGATATCGGATGTTTCCGGGCATGGAACTCCTGCGGCAGTCATCATGGCGATGATGCGCGTTTTGCTGAGTTCCTTTGCCTCACAGACCCATTCGCCCAAGGCAACACTCCAGAAACTCAACAAGATCCTGCGGCAAAACCTGGAGACGGGATTCTTCATCACCACTTTTTACGGGGTGATTCACCTGCCCTCAAAAGTGATGACCTACGCCTCAGCGGGGCATCCACCGCCTGTTTTTATCAATTACGATACCGAATCGGTTTTAGAATTATGGACCAAAAAGGGGATTCCGCTCATGATCCTGCCCAATAATGACATGGAGGAAGGGAAAATCCAGCTGGAACCCAATTGCAAACTGACCCTGTACACGGACGGGCTGACCGAGGCTAAAAACGAGGTGGGAGAAATGTTTGGAGCCCAAAGACTGGTTCATACACTCCAGCAATTAGGAAAAACCCGGAATGCCAACGAGCTCGGAATCAGGGTCAAGGAGGAAATTCAGGAATTCACGGGGAAACAGGGCTTTTCCGACGACTACACTCTGGTCATTCTAGAGGTCATCCCTCCCGAAACAGTTCAAGAATAACTCCCGAGACACAACCTCTGACCTGAGCCACCCCCTGTTGGAACCCCGATGGTTTACCATTCATTCCCTAAAAATCTCCTTTCTTATTGTTAAACAACTAAAAGTTTGATATACAGGACAATTCGATTCAACCCCTCTTTTAAGGAAAAGGAAATAAGGAAACATGGCCACACTTGAAAAGCTGAGAGAACATGTCAAAAAGTCCCAAACCACTCTGGCGGACGAAGTCAAAAAATCCGAAGACGCCTCCAAGAGCCTGGAAGTCCGCAAACTGAAGAAAAAGGTCAAACGCCTATCCAGAAAAGCCGGCAAGATAGTATTTGATGAAAAAATGTCCGTATTAAGGAAAACAAAGAAAAAAGACCGCAAATCAGAGGATTCCTGAGTATTTCTTAACCTGACACGTACCGTCTCTTATGTCTGTAAAATTTGACATCGATCGATTGGCCACGCTTGCCCGTCTGCGTCTGAGCGATTCTGAAAAAGATCGTTTGGGTGTGCAAATGGCAACCATCATCGAATATATCGATCAACTCAACCAACTGGACACCTCAGAGGTGGAACCGACTTCGCACGCGATTCCCCTGCAAAACGTTTTTCGCGAGGATGAAAAAAGGAAAAACTTCCCGGAAAGCGACACTCTCGACCTGGCTCCCGCGCAGAAAAAGCGCCATTATGAAGTCCCGCAAATAATTTAATCCTGACGATGCATCGAGCCACCCTCCGCAAGGCCAAAGAAGGCCTGCAAAAAAAACAGTTTTCATCCGTGGAATTGACGGAGGCGGTGTTCAAGCACATCGACAGGGTGGAAGGCAAGGTCAAGGCCTTCGTGCATCTGACCCGTGAAACCGCCTTGAACCAGGCACGGGAAGCCGACCAAAAAATCGCCGCAGGAGAAGACGCCCCGCTTTTGGGAATCCCTCTTGCCTTGAAGGATCTGATTTGCACCCAAGGGTTGCGGACCACCTGCTCTTCCCGAATGCTCGACCAGTTCGTCTCCCCCTACGATGCCACGGTGGTAAAACAGTTGAAAGCCGCAGGTGCTGTGATCATCGGTAAAACCAATATGGATGAATTCGCCATGGGGTCCTCAAATGAGAATTCCTGGCATCACCCGACTTTCAACCCCTGGGCTCAAGACCGTGTTCCCGGAGGTTCCAGTGGCGGGTCTGCCGCCGCCGTCGCCGCGCACCAGTGCATGGCTTCATTGGGAAGCGATACAGGAGGCTCTATCCGTCAACCCGCCAGTTTTTGCGGAGTCACGGGATTAAAACCTACCTACGGGCGAGTGTCCCGGTTCGGACTGGTAGCGTTCGCATCGTCTCTGGATCAAATCGGTCCCCTGACCAAAACGGTGGAGGACGCGGCTCTCTTGATGAACGTCATCAGCGGCAAAGATCCTCTGGATTCCACTTCCGCCGAAATTTCTCGTCCCGATTTCACCCAGGCGCTGAGCAAGGGTGTCAAAGGACTCAAGATAGGCATCCCCAAGGAATACTTCACCTCGGGAATGGCTCCAGAAGTGGAACGAGCGGTGCAGGACGCCATCAAAACTCTCGAATCGCTGGGTATGGAAAAGGTGGAAGTGTCACTACCTCATACTCAGTATGCCGTCGCCACCTATTACATCCTGGCCTGCGCCGAAGCCAGCACCAACCTTTCCCGCTACGATGGGGTGAGATACGGGCATCGCTCGGAGCAATCGGACAATCTTCAGGATATGTACCTGAACACGCGCAGTGAAGGTTTCGGGGAAGAGGTGAAACGCCGCATCATATTGGGAACCTTTGTGCTCAGTTCCGGCTATTACGACGCGTACTATCTCAAAGGGCAAAAAGCCCGCACTCTGATCAAGCGGGATTTTGAGGAAGCCTACAAAAAATGTGATCTGATCGTCGCCCCCACCTGCCCGGCCCCGGCATTCAAACTGGGGGAAAAAATGGACGACCCTTTACAAATGTATCTCGCCGACATTTACACCATCTCCGCGAACCTGGCAGGAATTCCTGCCTTGTCGATTCCCTGCGGTTTTAGCGCTGAGAATCTCCCCATCGGACTACAACTCATGGGCAAACATTTCGATGAGGAAACCCTGCTTCAAGTCGGCCACCATTTTCAGCAAGCCACCGATTTTCATCTGAAGTTTCCTGCTCTGTAAAACTCAATAGCAACGTAAACCCGTCATTTTAGGATCAGAGCTTGTATTTTGCCGCGCAAGATTGGCAAAACGTCTTTCTCAAACCATTCGTTTCTCTTCAGCCAGATATTGTTGCGCGTGCTGGGGTGCGGCATGGGCAAGAATCCATCCGCCCAGAACTCCTTCCAGGCTTTGACTGTCTCAGTCAGAGTTTTAGACTGTCTTTTAGCAAGATGATACTGATGGGCATACTGCCCGATCACCAGCGTCAGTTGAATTCCCGGTAGACCCTGTAAAAGTTTTTCGCGCCAGGCTTCGGCACATTCCGGCCTTGGCGGCAGATCCCCAGATTTTCCCGTTCCCGGATAACAAAACCCCATGGGCAGAAGAGCAATTTGCGTCGCATCATAGAAAATATCCCGATCGATTCCCATCCAGTCCCGCAAGCGGTCGCCACTGGGATCATTGAACGGAATTCCGGTTTCGTGAACCTTGCGCCCCGGTGCCTGGCCGACCACGAGAATTTTAGCTTTCGGATCAGCCTGAACCACAGGCCTCGGCCCTAAAGGCAAATGCTCCTCACATAAACGGCACTCCTTGATTTCAACGAGCAGGTTTTTAAATTGACGATTCATTGATTCAAAACAGAGGTTGCGGAGAACACAGAGAAAAGATTTTAGGAAATCGGTTAGCTACGGCACTTCTAGGCAAACATATCTTTCAGGCATTCGAGAATGCCCGTTTTGACTTTCGCACTGACGGTTCCATCGGGTTTGTGCAACCGTTTTTTGGATACGGCCCGAATCTGATCCAGCATCACCTGGCCTTTATTTTTCTTGTGAGTCACGGGGACGCGAAACGGCCAATTTTTCATCGTGGTCGTCATCGGGGCAATGAGGACGGTTTTCAATCCCTGATTCATACTGTCCGGCGATAGGATCACGCAGGGTCGCGTTTTCTTAACTTCCGCGCCAATGGTCGGGTCCAGGTTGACCCAATACACGTCAAAGCGTTTTGGGTAGGTGGGTTTTACCATGTCCAGTCTTCTATAAGGTCGTCATCCTCGACGCCATCCAGGAACACGGTTTCGTCTTCATCGGGTGGATCTTTCTGAATCGCTTCCAACCAACCGGCTCTCGGGTCCTTGCCAGCTTTCACGATAATACAATCCTCTTCCACGCGCATGTCCGCGACCTTGCCAATACCGGCTTCTTTCAACACAGAGGCTGGAATGATGATGCCTTTTGAATTTCCTATATCACGAATAACAACATCCATAATTCATCCTCCATACGTTATAATATTATTATAACATAAGGTGTTGTCATGGAAAAACCCATTTTGATAAAAATCTATCCCACCACTCCAGACTTAATCCTCCCTGCTAGCTCCCTGACAAACAATTCCAGATACTGCGGGGATGCGGCGGAGATATGCGGCTGAATGAGGACGTTATCCATCTCCCAAAGGGGCGATTCGGGCGGCAAAGGTTCTTTTTCAAACACGTCGAGATAGGCTCCAGCGAGTTCCCCGGCGTTCAGGGCCTCCACCAGATCTTCATCCTTATAGACCTTCCCCCTTCCCACGTTATAGAGAGTGCAGGATTTCGGCAGTGCCTTGAAATGCTCCCACGTAAAAACCCCCTGAGTGTCAGCCCCACCGGGCAATACGAAAATAAGATGATCGGTGGTTTTTAATACCTCCGGCATTTGATCCATCGTCACCACCCTATCCTCTTCAGAAAAATATTCCGGCGGCGGGATGGAAGTCCGTTTCACTCCGGTGAGTGTACAGCCGAACGGTTTCAGTACGTTGCCGATGGTCGTGCCGATTTTGCCGAACCCTAAAATGGTGACGTTGGCCCCGTACAGGGATTGGATGCGGTCGGAGACTTTTTTGGTCGCCCATTTTTTCTGCTTTTGCATCGTCGCAGAAAAGGAAAACGCCTTGCAAAAATAAAAGATTGCCCCCACCACCGATTCAGCGATCATCATGCCGTGAAAGCCGCCATGGGAAATTTTTAGATTCTTAGAAGGCTCCACATCGATCCAGTCCTTTCCCGCCGCCGGGGTGGCGATCAGCTTCAAGCGGGGAGCATTGGCGAGCCACTCCTTTTTGAAGTACCACACCGCTACTGCCTCGGCATCCGGAAGCCGTTGCAAAAAATCCCTGGAATGATAGCAAACGGTTACTTCCAGATCAGCAACCTGCGCTTGCAGAATGTCCTTATGTTCGGGCTTGAAATTCCAAGCATCCACATAAGGATGGGTGAGATAAACCAACAATTTTTTTAGCATTTTTTCACAGTCTTCTATTAGCGCTTGTGGTTAAATCGTACCGTTTTCACAGCGAACCCGCTACGCGGGAGGAAAAATTCCGCGCTGAAGGGGTTCAGTCAGCCATAAACCCATCGCACGTAAATATTGGGTCCAGCGTCACGCTGGCATTAAAAAATTTTCCCTCCAGATGCCAGGCAATAATCTCACCAGAACAGGTAAAACCTGCATCAATTTGAGAAAATCAATTCTAAATAATATCAGTTAATACGATTAAAAACATTTACTTAAAAAAACCTTCTTTAAAAAAAACAAGTCCGCCCTTCTCTAAAACGCTTGAAAATCCAAAATATCACACTCACCTTCAAATTCACCATAAATTGGTCACTTTTATATACACTTGTAAATAAAATAACAAAAAGCATTGATGCTTCGCGCCTTAGCGAAAATCAAGTAAAATTTTGAAATATATACATTTACATAGATAATTTCATTTTGGCCCGATTTTTGCTCCCTTCTTTTGTCATTGACCAACAAAATACAAACTGGGGGAACGAAACAAATGACTCGATCCGATTTGACCACAAAACTATCTTTAAGAATGAATGTTTCAAAAAAAGAGGCTGACAAGTATTTGACCGCTATTTTAGACACCATCATGAACAATCTAGAAAAAGAGGGTCGGGTTGTGGTTCAGGGATTCGGTTCCTTCCGCATCAACGAACATAAGGCCAGAGTCGCCAAAAAGCCGATCACCGGAGAGCCACTTTATCTGCCGCTCCGGAAAAAACCGGTTTTTCATGCGGGCAAGGAATTGCGGGAATTGATCAACCAGGATTCAGAAAATATGGGCTTGCAAGCACCTGCTTCTCCACGCACTAAAGAAAACAGAAGCCCTTACGCTTCAGTTCACGGAGTTTCACAGACGATTCCATTAAGCAAATAGCTTCCAACCGACCACCAACAGCGCCTTTCTTAACTTATGCTATACTTATAGCGTAAATTAGGAAGGGCGTTTTCCTTTCCCTCATTACAATTGTTGAAAAACCTGCTGATGAAGTGAAAATCCGCCTGACTTTGGGTTTTTATTTTATATCCATCCCGGTTTTGTTATCATTACAGATGATTTCCATTTTTCTCAACCACCATTTAGCTGATTAATTAAGGAAAATTAAATGAAAGTATCGCTCGCAAGTGCCCTCGGCACCTGTTTCGGTGTGCAAGACGCCATCAACCTGGCGATGGGGCCTGAATTTCATTCTGACCTGACCATCATCGGCCAATTGGTTCACAATCCTCAAATCAACGAATCCCTCAAAAATAATGGGGTTGCCCTGGTAAAGGGAATCGAGGATATGGATAAAATCAAAACCAAAAAGGTGATGATCACCGCGCACGGCGCTGCGGAAATGACAAAACAAAAACTCGAGGATGCGGGTTTCATTGTATACGATGCCAGTTGTCCGCTGGTGATGCGCGTCCATAAAACCATCAAGGGTATGGTAGAAAAGAATTTTTTCCCGGTGGTAATCGGCCAGGAGGACCATGTGGAGGTCAAGGGCATCGTCGGGGATCTGGACGATTTTCTTGTCATAAACGGGGAAGATGATCTTGAAAAAATTCGTGTACGAGGCAAACGGAAATTGGGAATCGTGAGCCAGACCACCCAGCAGGTCGATAAGGTGGAAGCTCTGGTCAAAAAGATCAGTGCTATGGATTGTGTGGATGCGGTATCGTTTGTTAACACCATTTGCCAGCCAACCCGCGACCGCCAGGTCGCTGTCTGGGAACTTGCGGACCAGGTAGACCTCATGATCGTGATCGGCGGGTTCAATTCATCCAACACCAAAAAACTGGTTCAGGTCTGCGATGAAAAGAAAATCGAAGCCCACCATATAGAATCCTCCTCGCAACTACAAAAATCCTGGTTTAAGAATAAAGAACATGTCGGCATCACCGCAGGAACCAGCACCCCGGAGAACGTGATCAACGAGGTTCATAAAGAAATATTAACCATCGCTGAGGAAATGAAAAAGACAACGACTCAAGGGTCCATCGCCTGCTGAAAGCCAATCTTACCTTGGAATAAGACCTCCCTCCCCCATCCTCGGAAATAGCCTGTAACTAGCGACTGTTTTCATGATAGACTGGAAATTATTATTAAAAAATCGTTTTTATCCGCTCTTCCTATAGAAGAGCGGGCATGCTGTGTTACTTCGAATCAACAGTACGCGGTTTTTACTCAACAAAAATTACCTTTTAAAACCATGGATGATTGGCAATACTGTGTAACCACGCTTCCCAAGGTCAGCCGCACGTTTGCCTTGAATATCGCCGTCCTCAGAGGTGAAATTCATCGCAGTATTTTGGTCGCCTACCTCTTCTGCCGAACTATCGACACCGTGGAAGATGCCAGTAAACTGGATGCCGGAACCAAGATAAAACTGCTATTGGAGTTTGCCCGTTTAATAGAAAACCCCGCCTACCGTAAGGAAGGCTTGAACCGTTGGGTCAAGGACTGTGATGTGGTGGATGGTACCCCCAACGATCTGGATCTTCTTTCCCAAAGCGCACGGGTCTTTAACATTTTTGATGACCTGGGTGAAAACCACCAACAGCAGATCATTCCTTCCATATCTAAAATGGCCCGCGGGATGGCTCATTTTCAAAAGCAGTTTCAGGGCGACCAACTGACCCCTCTCGAAAATGAAGATGAGCTGGAAGAGTATTGCTATTTTGTCGCTGGCGTCGTGGGAGAAATGTTGTGCAACCTCTTCCTTCTGGAACTGCCCTATTTGTCTGACGATGCACGAGAAATCATGAAAAATAATGCCGTGTCCTTCGGCCTGGGCCTGCAGATGACCAACATCTCCAAGGACGTTGTCGCCGACCGCGAGCGAGGTTGGTCGTATATCCCCAAAGGTCTTATAAGGGAACAAGGATTGACCGTCGAAGAGTTTCACTCAGGAGTTTCCATCGAGAAAAATATGGCCATCCTGGAAAAATTACTCCGAAAAACAACGGGACATTTGTGGGATGCCTTGAAATTTTCCCTGGCAATTCCCAATCATAAACTATCTCTTCGCCTGTTTTGCATCTGGCCGCTTTGGATGGCTATGGAAACGGTCGCCAAGCTCCATAATAATCCATCATTGCTGGCCTCCCCCGCCCCGGTAAAAATTTCCCGCAGCACCGTGAGAAGAATATTATGGTACACGCCGCTTTTCGCTTTTTCGGATTTTTTGCTGAAACTTTCCTTTGAAAAAATTCTCAAAACCAAGGAATTACAAAACCCACCTTGTTTCAATCTGGAAAGTCTCCAGACAAGGCTGGAAAAAATTCCATTAGATCCTGTTATTTCAAAAACTCAAACGGTGTAAGAAAAATTTAATGAACTCCTCCTCGCGTTTTATTGACAATAACAACGACACCATCACCGACCAAAAAACAGGATTGACCTGGACAAAAAAAGACACTTGGCAAAGTGATGCGAAATGGGTGTCGTGGGACGAAGCCAAGGACTATATATTGCATTTGTGCCAAACCAGGTTCCAGGGCAATAGTGATTGGCGCTTTCCGACCACCGAAGAAGTTCTCGGCCTGTATGACCCTGACGCTGTCAATACCGACAAATATGGAAACTCAATTTATTTAGATCCGATTTTTCCTTCCGGTTGCCTGCCTACCATTTGGACTGATGGTTATTTTATGGGAAATGACGGTAATATCCTCGATTTTCGGAACGGAGAAATCAGGCTCTTGCATAAAAGTAAAAGCGGCAGGATGGCCGTGCGCCCGGTACACGAGAAGAAAGAGCAAATCTAAACCTTCCCATCAACCTGCGCGTTTTGAAAAATCCTTTTTTCCTGAGAACCATCTAAAAGTGGGAAACCCTTATCATCAATGAGAAAATACCTTGAGGGCATCTCTAAAAATAGACTAAATGTTCCTAATCGTTAATTTAAGGAGATGGCTTTGTTTTAGTGGGACAGGCGACCTGCCCTTAAAGGTTATACGGAAGTGCGGAATTTAATTCCGCCTTTCCAGCCTGTTCGCACGGGCTAGAAAGCCCATGCCACTGACACAAGAAATCCTTGTACAATGTTCGATTTCCTGTAATAAACTAATTTTTAGAGGTGTCCTTGAGTAAAAACAGCCTAATTTCTATCGCCGGGGGATTATGGGGAATCATCGGAGTTTTTCTGATCTATCGGGGAATCGGAATGTACCAAATCGCAGTAGATGAACAGAGCTCCACGCAAATGGCCGTCCTGTATTCTGTCACCATTGGAATCGTCATTGGATTTTTTAAGGGCCTCTTTGTATTGAGCAAGTCGGCGCAAAAAAATAAATCCAGAATTCAAAACCTGGAGGCTCCTGTAAAAATTCACCATCTTTTTGCAAAACCGTTTTACGGACTGATCGTTGGCATGATGCTCCTTGGGGTGCTACTTCGAAATATGAACGGCTATCTGGGCGGCTACATCGTCGTTGCGGCTATCTATTGTGGAATTGGCATCGCCCTGCTCGTCGGTAGCCGGGTCTACTGGAAAAGCGAAGTGGAAGTGCCGGTAGAAGAGACCCGATAATCAAAAAAAATAAGCTAACGGGCGATTGCCATAGAGTTGCACTCTTCATTCGTAAGATAAAATCTTTCCCATAATTTTTAACTTTTGAAAACTCATATATCATGAAAAATTTTTTTCTCACATTGCACATGATATCCATGTGTCTGGTAATCGGAACCCTGTTCCTGCAATCACTCACTGTCGTATTTCGTCTTAAATTAAAAAACGAAACCGAAGTCCTGGGATTGCAAAAAACCCAGGCCCGGGTCCATAAATTCATATACTACCCGATTTTAGGTGTGACTCTCCTTTCTGGAATCTACCTGGCCATAAGTACAGGGGCCTTCGCGGAAGCCAACTGGATCAAGGTGAAAATGGTTCTCCTGATCCTGTTGATAGGCCTGGGCGTCATGAATGGCAAACAAATTTCTCAGGACGTATTGCCTAAAAAATATGCGATGATGGTTCATATACCAATTTTCATCGTTGGCGCGGGAATGATCTACCTGGCAACCATAAAACCGTTTTAAGTAATGGAACGACCATCGCTCGGCTCATTTTCTAATCTGTTTTAAGATTTATCATGGATATTGTTCTCACAATCATTGCCAGCATCCTTCTCGTCATCGGTTTTTTTGTTATATGCAAAACAAGCGATGATGATGACGAGGAAGAAATGGTCACCGAGGAAAATACCCCCGGCCATGCCGAGCCGGATAAGTAGGTTTAAGAAACTGGTCAAACAGGCCGGTTCGGCGCCGGACGGACAGGGATTCCATTTTCCGGGGACCAATCCGGAAAAAATTTCGAGATCCTTCTCGATCACATCGGCTGGAGCCGTGACGCAGTTTTCTTCACCAACGCCGCTTTATGCAATCCTCTGCAAAACGGCAATAACCGCCGCCCCACCGCTGGTGAAATTCGAAATTGTTCTTCCTACCTGGAATCGGTTCTTGAGATCATCCAACCTGAAATTGTCGTCACCCTGGGAGCCGTCGGCCTTGAAGCCATCAACCGCCTCTCCTGGGAACCAAGTATCAGCTTGCCAAAACCATCGCCCTCCCGATAAAAACTGAAACATTCACTCTGCTCCCGCTTTATCACCCCAGTCCGAGAGTCGTCCACACCCGGCGATCCCTGACTCAGCAAAAACGGGATTTCAAAAAAATCGTTTCCACCTTGAACGCTCTGGACACTTGAAGACCCTGGGACACGCCGATCGTGCCTTCCTTGACAAAACCCTCATACAGTCTTATCTAAGTAATAAGAAGGAAATTTTCAAGGAAAGGAGCCGTCATGAGCCACACTTGGGGTCATTCCAACGATATTTTTGACCAGGGCTATAAAGCTTTGAGAAAAGGGATCTTGCTCTTTGGGGCATTTCTTACAGTTCTGGGAATCCTGATTTTCATGTTTCCCAAACTGATCGCTTTTATGTTCGCGTTTTTCATCCTTTTTACCGGGATCTCAGCTCTCATGTTTGGGTATCGGATCTGGAAACTGCAGAATCGTGCTCGCCCCTTTGAATGGGAGGAAGAGCCTTTAAAAACTCATATCGAGGTGGAAAGCCCGGAAAGTTACCGCCGAACGATCACCTTTATCATGAGGTAAGATGCGTACCATAAACTGTGAAGGGCTGGCAAAGGACTGGAGCGTCATCACCTTCGGTTGCTGGCAAATCGCGCCGAGCGAGGGGTGGGGAGATGTCTGCTCCCCTAAAGAGGCGGATGCCGCGGTAAAGGCGGCTCTGGATCAGGGAATCACCGCCTTCGACACTGCCGAGGGGTATGGCGATGGAGAATCGGAACGCCGTCTCGGCAAAGCCCTCGGTTCTAAAAAAGATGATGTCATCATCATTTCCAAAATATGGCCCGATGCTGAGTTGACTCTTGCCAATTATCAGAAGCATCTCGACGACAGCCTGGCCGCTTTGAACCGGGGATACGTGGATGTTTACCTCATCCATTGGCCGGGCGGTTATTTTGATTCTCAGGAGAAAAGCGCCCGTCTTTGCGACTGCATGAACGTTTTAAAGGCAAGCGGTAAAGCCAGAATCGTCGGCCTTTCCAATTTTCAGGCGGAAGATCTGCTCCTTTTGAGAGAAGGAGTTTCCACTTTCTCTGTCAACGAAGTGCCCTACAGCTTATTGGACAGGCGGTACGAAGGACAGACTCTGGAAATTTGCAAAAACGCCGCTATGGGTTACATGGCGTTCTCCCCCACCGCTCAGGGACTTTTGGCGGGCCGCATCAATCAGGAAGCCAGAAGTTTTCCCGCCCGCAGGCACAATCAGTTTTACCAGGAACCCCTGTATTCCAGGTCTTTGAAGGTTCTGGAAACGGTCACGGAAATCGCTGGTGAAATCCAAAGGAAACCCGTGGAAGTCGCGCTGGCCTGGGTACTGGCACAGGACAACATTTTAACGGCCATCGTCGGATCACGCAAAGTAGAACAAATCCGTGATTTTTCGGGGGCGGCCAACCTTCAACTCAGCCAAAATCAGTTGCAACGCCTGACCGCTGTGAGCAATTCATTATGAGTGACGAGGATTGGAAAGATCCCTACGAGGAAAGTGGCATCACCCTGGGTCCCGAAGAAGCCTTGCGCCGGGAGATCGAAAAATCCAAAAGTCTTAAGGTAGAACGGCTCAAACTTAAAGATGAGATCGAAAAATTGCGGGCAGAAAACGCTCACCTGACCGAAAATATAGAAACGCTAAAAGAGGCAACTCAAAAACAGCAACCCATCCCTGCCCCCCAAGCGCCCTCTTCTCCTCCCAGGTTATCTTTATTTCTTTTAATATTTAATCTGTGCGCTCTCGGAATTCTTTTATTTTTTCTGTTGCAGAAATAATGTCATTGTCTGAAAAGTGACTTGATTCTTATTTGTTAGTTTGCTGAAAAAAAAAAGTTTTAAATTGGTCTGCGGAAAAAAATAAACTAAAATGCCCGAAACTGAATAAAAGTTGAATCTACATCCGGCATTATTTCATCTTACTGGTTATTATCGCGGATTTCGCAAGTTTCCCTCGTCTTTACATCATGGTCCTGATCAGTGATTATTAATAATATAGAAAGGAACAGGTACATTGAACATGTGGGTATATGAATTTCTTCACGTTTTAGTTGGAATTTTATGGATCGGCCTGCTTTACTTTTTCAATCTGGTTCAGGTGCAGTCCATGCCCAAAATGACCGAAGCCGGAGCGGCCAAACCCTACACGCAGATCATCCTTCCCAAGGCACTATTTTTATTCAGGCACGCCGCCTTGTGGACGGTCCTCACCGGGATCGCTTATTACATGGCTGGACGAGGAACGGTAGAAGGCATCCCCAGTCCTGAGATCATGATCGGCATGCTCCTCGGCATCATCATGGCGGGTAACGTCTGGTTCATCATCTGGCCCAACCAGAAAAAGATCATCGCCGGAGCTTTGGAGGGAGATGCTCTGGGCAAAGCCAAACGCAACGCGTTTCTGGCCAGCCGCACCAATGCCTGGCTGTCTCTTCCCATGCTGGCTTGTATGGTGGCGGCCAACCACGGGGGTTTTGGTTTCTAGGAACTCACATAGAATTGTTTTAAAAGGGCTTGCCTCCGGTGTACCGGGGCAGGCCCTTTTTTTATGCTCCCGCATTATTCCACTGTCAGCGCAACCATCGGGTCCAAGCGGGAAGCTTTGATTGCCGGATAAATGCCAAACAAAATGGCGATCCCCATACAGACTCCTGAAGCCATTAAAATAGCGTGCGTATCCAAAACCAACACCCAGGGTCCCCACCGATTCACCCCCAGGGTGATGCCCACGCCAAAAGCAACCCCAACTCCGCCTCCCAAAACCCCGATCACCAACGACTCCAGTAAAAACTGTTGCGTGATGTCCACCTTGGTGGCTCCCACCGCACGGCGGATGCCTATTTCGCGGGTCCGCTCCTTGACGGAAATCAACATCACCGCTAGTATGCCGATGCCGCCCACCACCAGCGAAATGGCCGCTATGCTCACGATCAGCTTGGTAAATAACTCCGTGGTTTCCCGCTTCAATTTCTCTATGTCCAACTGGCTGATGATGGTGAAATCGTCCTGGGACTCACCCCTCAATTTGTGGTGTTTCCTTAAAGCGGTTTGAATCTTCTCAATGGCCGGATCAATTTTTTTCTTTGAAACCGCTTTGGCGTAAATGGTTGAGATAAAGGTTTGATTGATCAACCGACGTAGCATCGTCGTCAAAGGGATAAGGATAATATCATCCTGGTCCCTGCCATCCGTATCCAATCCCTTGGGAGTGAACACGCCAATAACTTCAAAAGGAACAGAATTGATTCTCAATGTCTTTCCGAGAGGGTCCTCTTCCCCAAAAATATTCTCGACCGCGGTTTTACCGACCACCGCCACCCGGCGGCTTTGCTTCAAATCCTTTTCCGTGAAAAATCCCCCCCTGGCGACCTGGTATTTACGGATCTCCTGATAATCCTGAGTGGAGCCGGAAACCTGAGTTTCATAAGCAAAATTTCCGAACTTCACTTTCATGGACCGGGACTCAAAAGGAGCGACCTTTTCCAGTTCATCAATTTCATCCAGTAACTGGTTGGCATCGCGCGGGGTCAACGTGGTCACATTGCCCGTCAACTTGAGCTTGCCTCCCCGGCGCTTCATTTCCCCCGCATTGATGGTGATCAGGTTTTCTCCCATTCCCGCGACCACGGCCATCACTTCCTGCTCCGATCCCCTGCCGATCGCCACCATGATGATAACGGCGGCAACTCCTATCATGATCCCCAGGGATGCCAGGAAGGTTCGAGTCATCTGCGTCTTGAGAGCAACCAGGACGATTGCCAGGGAAGGCCTGATTTTCATATTTCGACAGCCTCCACAGGACGGATCATCGCAACATTTCTCCCGGACTCAACCGGGCCGCTTTTCTCGCGGGCTGAATTCCGAACACCAGGCCAACGAGCGTAGAGAACACAAAAGCCAAAACAAATGGCTCCCAGGTTATCTTCGTAGGAATAATATCGAAGCGTTGCAAAACCATACACAATGCCAGTCCAATGACTGTACCCATGATACCGCCTAAAATGGCGACAAATATGGATTCAAACAAAAACTGCTGGGTGATGTCCGAGCGCCGGGCTCCAAAACAACGGCGGATGCCGATTTCACGGACCCGTTCGCGAATGGAAACCAGCAGGATATTCATGATGACGATGCCCCCAACCAACAGGGACACCATTGATATGAGGACCAGCATGCGGTTGAGCGCCTGGGAGGCCTCCGTGACCCATTGCATGATGCCCTCAGGAGTGATAAAGCGAAAATCGTCTTCAGCCAACGAAGAAAGATTGTGGCTTTCCCGAAGAAGCTGGCGAACGTCTTCCATTGTCTTTTCCACCATCGAGGGGTCAAGAGCCATTACCTTGGCACTGTGTATGTGCGTCTGATGGGTCAGCCGGGACATGGATGTAGTCAACGGGATCAGGGTCCGGTCGTCGGGATCGTAACCGCTTTCGGTGAGACCTTTTTCCACCAGCAGACCCAGAACCTGGTAGGAAGCATCTCCCACGCGAACCATTTTTCCGATGGGGTCCTTGTCGCCAAACAATTTTTTTGCCGGGGTAGCCCCAAGGACGATCACCCGGCGTTTCCGTTGCATGTCCTGATCGGTAAAAAATTCTCCATTAGAAAGTTCCCAGGACCTGGCGGCCTGCCATTCAGGAGTCACGCCGTAGACACGGGTGGTGGTGAATTCCTTTTTATAAATCATCCGCATGCTTCTCTGTTGGCGGGGGATCACCAGACGCACGGTGGGCAAAGCCCTGATATCATCGGCATCCTGCAAGGTCAGGCTGGTGGTTTTGGAGCGGGCAAAAAACAACTGGCCGGGACCGGCAAGCACGGAAAAAGAGTCCGGGCCGAACCCCAGGTTAGCGATGCGGTCGAGGACTTTCGCCTTGACTCCTTCACCAATGGCCACGATGACTGTCAGGGAACCAATGCCTACAATCACCCCAAGGGTCATTAAGAACGTATTGCCCTTATTCAAGGCCAGGCCGCGCAGGGCCTGTTTGAGGTTTCGGAAAATTCTCATTCCATTGGTCCGATTCGATTTGGCCGTCTTTTATGGTAATAATTCGATGCGCATGGCGGGCGACTTCCTGATCGTGGGTGATCAATATGAGGGTGGTGCCTTCTTCCCGGTTCAAGCGGTCAAAAGTTTTCATGATTTCCACGCCGTTTTTAGAGTCCAGATTTCCCGTGGGCTCATCCGCGAGCAATATTTTTGGGCGGTTGATCAAAGACCGGGCGATGGTCACTCGTTGTTGCTCGCCTCCGGAAAGTTGCCCTGGAGTGTGGTCCAGCCTGTGACCCAACCCCACTTTTTCAAGAACTTCCTGCGCCCGCTGTTTCGCGTCCTTTGGCACTTTGCGTGAATAAAGCAGGGGCATCATGACGTTATCTATCGCCTTGACCCCCGGCAAGAGATGGAAGGCCTGAAACACAAACCCGATTTTCTCGTTGCGAATCCGCGATAGTTCCCGGTCGCTGACTTTTTCCACTTCCTCGCCATCCAATATATAGAGCCCCCGGCTCGGCAACCCCAGACAGCCCATGATGGTCATCAACGTGCTTTTACCGGCTCCCGAAGGACCGATGATGCTGATATACTCGCCTTCCTCGATGCGCAGGGAAACGTCTTTCAAAACCTCGACGTCCAGACCTCCGCTTTTGTAGGTCTTGCCAATGGAGTGCATTTCGATCAGGCTCATCCTCTTCTCGGCCTCTTTCCATCGCTCTCGTCTTTCTTGGGCTTGATGGGAATGCCCACCTTGTCATTTTCATTGAGACCGGAAATGATTTCAATGAAGCCTTCATCCCGCCATCCGGTTTCAATCGGTTCTTCAATCAACTCACCGTTTAAATTCACCATGGCAAATGATTTTTTATCCTTCTTTCTCACCGCTTCTACAGGGATGGAAAGCGCCTGCGGCCGGGTTCCAGTCGTGACCACCACATTGGCGGTCATCTCCGGGCGCAGAAGAGAAACATTCTCGGGATCGATTTCAAGGATCACTTCATAATTAACCACGTTGTCCTTGATGACGGCTTTCGGGTGAATTTCCCGGACCTTGCCGCCAAAAAATTTATCGGAATAAGCGTCCACCGTAAAAATGGCCTTCTGTCCGGTTTTGATGCGACCAATATCCGTCTCATCCACAAAAACCGTCACTTCCAGTTTTATCAGATCAATGAGGGTCACAAAGGTCGGAGCGTTCAGGCTGGCGATGACGGTTTCCCCTTCCTGAGTGGAAATAAACGCCACAACTCCATCGATGGGTGCGGTGATTTCAGCGTAGGACAGTTGGATTTCCTCTTCCATCAGGTTGGCCTGGGCTTTTTCGACCCCCGCCTCGGCCAAGAGAATGTCATTTTTAAGCTTCGCCTCCTGAAGGCTCAACTCGTCCTGCGCCAGCCTGATCTTGGCCCCCAGCACCTCCACTTTTTCTTCCGCCTCATCCACCGCCGAGGTGGAGACAAACCCTTTTTCACGGAGGTCAAGATTCCGTTTCAGGGTTTTTTCCGCGAGGCGCAACTGGACGGTGATTTCTTCCAACGAGGCCTTGTCCTTTTGGATCTCCAGCGGTCCTTCAATGCGTGTCTTTTCCAGTTTGGCTTGTTCCGATTTTAAATCCGCATTAAACCTCGCCACACGGGCGAGAAGATCTTCATGTTCTATCACCGCGATCAGGTCGCCTGCCTTGACCATGTCTCCGATCTTGACCATTAACTTGTCCAACTGGCCGGATATCCTCGCTCCGATTTTTACTTCCGCCCCGGTTTTGAGGCTCACCGTTCCGGTAGCCAAAACCTTCTGATGAATATCCTTGCGGACCACTTCCGTAAATTTGAAATCTTCGGCTTTTAACCGCTGATCGTTTTTGCCTTTCATCAAGCTGGAGAACCGGGCAAAGTTCTCTCCACTGACAAACCATATCAGGAGTGCCGAAACAACGAACAGCAGTAAAACGCCGCGAATTTTCCCATAAATTCCCATCAAACATTGCTTCCTTTATTGAGATTAATTAAATCATAACATACTGAAAATATGATTATTTACTAAAATCTGGCGTTCGTGATATTTTAAAGACAAGTCTTCCAGCCGCGAGGCTTTGGCCTTCCCCTCCAACCCTGTTGATCCGGTGGTCCGATAAGAGTGAAATCCTTTCTGAAAATTTTTCTAGGAGCGATTGCAGTCCTCCTCCTGCTATTGGGTCTCTGCTTGGTGTTGATCACCTTCATCGATCTGGATCGATTCCGCGAACCCATCACCGCCCGACTGTCGAAAGCCACAGGGATGACGGTGGAATTGAAATCCCTGAATCTGGAATTCACCCACGGCCTGGGTTTCCGATGCAATGGCCTGCGTTTTCTTTCCAAAGACGGAGGCAAAGATATTTTTTACGCAGAAAAAATTTATCTGCTGGCGGAGTTGAAACCGCTATTGCAAAAACAGGTCAAAATTAAAAAAGCCACCATCGTCAATCCCGTCATAACGATCGACCTGACATCCTCCAGCCAGCAAAAATTTCCACTTCCAGCACCAAGGGAATCCACAAAAGACGATGAGAAAGATCAAGGTCTGGGTCAAAAGCCGGATCACGGTTCGGGTCAGATTCCTCGTCAGAGTCAAGTTCCGCAACCTATTTTTAAACCGAAGACTAAAGCTGAAAACTTCGAAAAGATTCTTAAGGAAATGAACCTTACTATTCAAAATATTGAAATAAGCAACGGGCAAATTTTATTGCTGCAAAAATCCACTGAATCTTCCCCTGCCCGCACAGTTCCGATAAGCGTTTCTTTTCTCATGAACCTCAACCGCCCGGCTCCCGGTCAAATGGAAGCCCGCATCGACTCTTTGCAACTGGCAATCGCCCCGCTGAAATTCCAGGGCAATGGCCGGTTAACAACTGACTCCCAAAATCCCCTGCTTGTGGTCGCCGATTTAACTTCCTTGCCTTTGAGTGTTACCGAGTTGAAAACAATTGAAAAATACCTTCCCGGTTTCCAGTTTCCGGATCAATTGAAAGAAGGCAAACTCGAAAAAATTTCACTGCACTTTGACCTCCCCATTAATGACGTTGAAAACTTCGACTCCCTGCAGAAAAATGCGCGGATGGATTTCAAAGTCCAAATCAGCGAAGCCGTTTATCAGGCCAGGGAAGGGAAATTGACGCTCGCCCGACTGGAAGGAGAAGGGAGTTGGAAAGATGATTTTCTAAAGCAAAAGTTTCACGGAGAAATTTTTGGCGGCGAGTTTCAGGAAGATGGCAATTTCCGGTTTTCCCGGTCCACCAGGGACAGGCTTTCACTGGCGATGGAATCGGATATTACCTTTAAAGAAATGGATTTTTCTTTAATGCATTTGGCTGACAAAAATAATGGACTGCCGTCCCAGGGCAAGGGTTTCGGCTCTTTTAAACTCAAGGGTCCGGTTGCTTTTTCTAAAAATACCGCCGACTACTCCGGCCTCCAATGGAGCGGGTCCGCCGAGGCGGAAAATATGGCCTGGGCCCACCCGGATTTTCCGCAACAGATAGCCCGCGCCACCCTGCATATGAAGGACGGCACGCCTGCCTTGACAATGGCTGAAGTAAAAGCGGCACGGCTGACGATCCGGAACATCCCTTTAAAAAAAGCCTGGGGATTGTTCCGCATCACCCCTGAAAATCTCCGGTTGGTCGATGGAAAAATCTGGCCGAAAAATGGTGAGATTCGACTCACTGGCAACTTTAACTCGGTCCAGGAAACTTACGCCCTCAATATCAAGGGAGATCAACTGCAAGCCGAGGATCTATCCCAGCAGTCTGCTTCCGGGTCGGTGCGTTTTTCAGGAAAATTCAATGGACGGTTGCGACCTGAAAACAGTCAGGAAAAGAAAATGAAAAAATTCTCTCCTTTCACGCGTGGACTTTCAGGAAATTTGAATCTGGATATTGCCGACGGCAGGTTTCAAAAAATCGAGGGCCTGAAAGCCCTGCTGGTTTTGCTGAACCCGTCCACCGCTTTGGATGCCAGAAAACATGGGCTGGAGTACAAATTCATCGGTGGAGATTTTCAAATCAGCAACGGACTGCTGCTTACAAAATACTTCAAAATGGATGGGCCGCAATTGAAAATGTTCATTGTTGGAAAAGCGGACCTGCCGACTGGCAAGTTAAGGGCGGAAATCAAAGCCATGCCTCTGCAAATGATCGATGGTCTGGTGAAAGCGGTGCCTTTGCTGGGACAAATCCTAACGGGGGGCAAAAAAGGTGGCGTTCTGGAAACCTATTTCAAAGTGACCGGAACACTGGACAAGCCGGAATTCGAGTTACTGGCACAGAAATCGATGATCAAAAAACCCGCCGATATTCTCAAAAACCTCTTTCAAATCCCTCTACCTCAGAAAAATTCTACCAACTAGGACTGGAATCGGGAAAACGTTATTTAACCGGCTTGACGGTCAAATCGGAATGGAGTTGCTGTTTGAATTGAGTCTGGATGTATTGCAGGGTTCCTGTGCTGGAGGTGGCGCAACTTCCGCAGGCGCCGTGGTACTCAATACTGACCACATTGTCTTCGAGGCCTTTGACTTCCACGCCCCCACCGTCCCGCGCCAGGTTCGCACGAATGGATCGGTCCAGCACCATTTCGATGGCTTTCAATTTATCTTCTTTGGGTAACGCCGGGAAGTTTGTGACGTCGATCTTGGCCAGTGCGGCTTTGTCTGCGGTCTGGTAAATGGTCACCTGCTTGTCGATGGTTTTCCAAATCTGATCTTTCAGCGGGTTCCAGCCGATCTCAGGGTCCTTGGTCACGGTGATAAAATTATCCATGATATAAATATTTTTAACACCGCGCATTTCAAACAAAGATTGCCCGAGCTTGTCGCCATCACAATCGGATTTTTTCGCATAGGATTTGTTGCCGTGATCGAGGATCTGCGCGTTGATGACATATTGAAGCGCATCGGCGTTGGGGGTTTCCCTGGTACGAACCACCTTGAGCGCTGATTTTGTGGAAGCGGGCCGCGTTGGAAGTGGAGTGCCTAAATTCTGGGCAACTGTTTTTTCCTTGGCCTTTTCCCGCGCCGCTAAAATTTCACTGAGTTTCATGGAACAAAATCCTTTAATTCAAAATCCGGCTCGTGGGCCGGGATAAATGTATCACTGAATCGATGCCTCATCATAATATATTCCGTGGGAAAAACCAATAAACTCAGGCTTCGAAGGGGGCGGGTTTGAGTTCTTGCACCGAACCGCCCTTAAGCCCCCGCATGCCTTCACTGCCCACAAATATCGCCAGAGCAATAAGCACCATTGCCGCAATTCCAAGGAAATAGTTGGGCTCAGGCGCGCTCAGAAATTTATAGCCCTGCCAGGCCAGCGCCCCGATGGTAGTGATGATCATGAATACTGCCGGGTAAAGAGTGTATTTCGTCGGTTTCTTGGCCGCCATCAGATAGGTAGAGCAGACCATCAAGGCCACTGCGGCGATGAGCTGGTTGGTCGCCCCAAAAATAGGCCAGATCTGTTGCCAGCTTTCGGTCGCGCCGATCAGATAAGCCAGAAAAATAACCGCAACCGTCGTCACATATTTATTCTGAAACACCGGAACCTTTGGCCCCAGAGACTCCTGCACGATGAAGCGGGTGACGCGAACCGCCGTATCCAGCGTCGTCAACACAAAGGTGTTGAGGGCCAGAACCGCGATCATCGAGGCAAAGGTGAAACTCAGTATCGGCAGCATCTGATGCACCACGTTGCCGAAGCCATTGCCAAACGCCAGAATCCATCCGCCCGAATTGAGGGTTTCACGAAACCCGAGCGTCGCCATATCGATCCCGCCCCCGGCTGGAGCCACCCAGTACAACCCGCCGCCGACCAATAGAACCGTGACCACCGCGACCACGCCCTCCGTCAGCATGCCGCCGTAACTGATCGGCTTGCCGTGCAATTCCGTCGCCAACTGTTTGGACGTCGTTCCCCCTGCCACCAGCGAATGGAACCCGGAAACCGCGCCGCAGGCCACCAGAACAAACAGCATCGGCCACACCGGCCCTTGAACATCGGAAACAGCGCCTCTGAAAACCGGAGTGTTGATCTCTGGATGCACCCACAGCAAACCCAGAATCGCGAGGGTCATCGAGCCAAATAAAATATACGTGGATAAGTAATCCCTGGGCTGGAGCAGGATCTGCACCGGAAGCACAGACGCCACCCCGGCATAGAGCATCAAGGCCACGAACCAGAACATCAAAGGTGAAAGCCCCAACACGCCTTCATCAGGCAAAGGGATGGGAAATTTGAATCCGATATAAATGTTCAAAATCAACACCGCCACTGCAATCGCCGAGGCGACTGCCAGGTTGCCGTTTTTTTGGTAAATCACCCACCCCAGAATCATGGACACAGGAATAATGGCAAATGTGGGAAACACCATCTCCGGCTGAGCGATGAGAGTTTTCGCGGCGACCACGCCAAACACCGCCACCACCAGCAACATGGCAAGTACCAGGAAAATGGCGAACACGGACTTGGCGCGAATTCCCATCGAACTTTCAGCGATCTCGGCGATGGAACTTCCCCGGTTGCGGACGGAGATCATCAAAGTGATGTAGTCGTGCACCGCGCCGATAAAAACATTGCCAATCAGAATCCAGACCAGTGTCAGCCCCCAGCCGAAATAGTGCATGGCGATGATGGGGCCGATGACGGGACCGGCTCCAGCGATGGACGCAAAGTTATGCCCGAACAGCACCAACGGCTTGCTGGGGACAAAATCGACGCCATCTTTTTGGGAAACAGCGGGAGTCGTTTGGGTATCGTCCGGTTGGATCACTTCCCGGTCGAGTCGGCCCGCGTAAAACTTATAGCCGACGAAATAAAAAAACAGGATGGAACCGATGAGTATGACGATAGTCAACATTTCGAATAAGACAGAAAAGAATTAATCGACCCAACCCTTACATTAAAAATAGGGTTCTGAGATTACAATAATATTATAGTATAAGATTAAATATTAACAGAACCTCTTTAACAGAAATCATTGTTCCCGCTGTATTTAAGCTCTTAAAGCAATTTAAAACAGGAACCCATTAGCGTGGAACCTCAATAGACAATTTAGAGAATTAAAGAGAGTTTGAAAAAGAAGGGGGGTTTAATATTTTGATTTTTGTTTAAGTAAAATAATCTTCGTTCCAATCATATTTCGTCATTCTTTCCTGTCTTAACCTGCTTACTTCCTTTTACCTTTTGAATGGATGAAAGCATATTTTTAAAATGTTCAATATGTTTTGGATAATAATGCATTTCGACTGCTAAATAAAAAACCAAAAAAAGTTCCTCCTCAATCACTGCCCCAGAAACCAGGCCCCTATAGGCCAATCCTTTTTCACTAACCATAGTCGTTTCAAAGTTAAACCCATCAAAGGGTCCAAAATTTTTAGGTTGCAGATTCAGGGTTTTTACTTTCAGCCACTTTCCATCTTTTTGCATGGAATTGGAAAACAGCTCGGCGAGCTCGATAATGTTCAATCCTTTTTTAAAAGGTTGGGATTTCTCATTCTTAAATAATGTCTCTCCATCCTTTATATTATTTAAAAACACAATCCGTTCCAAATTAGGTCCATTGAGGGTCCACATATGGTTATTGTCAATTGTTTTGCCACTCCAGGTGATTTGGGGTTCAACACTATAGGTTTCGGCGATGGTTATTCTTTTATTTTCCACAAAATTATATTTCACCATACAACCGGTGAGGGAAAGTAAAAAAATTAAGACGCAACATATTTTTGTTTTAGACATCCTTTACTTCACCTCAGGCGTGTTAGATAACTTTTAATAATAGAAGCATCATCAGCGTTAGGCTTGAGCTTTAAGTACATCTCCAAATTTTCCGCCGCTCGAACTTTTTGATCCGTTTTCATCAGCATCAAGCCAATTGCTTGCCGGGGCCGAGGATCGGAACCGTCCATTTCAATCGCTTTTTGATAATATTCAATGGATCGAGAGACATAGTCTTCCTCTGCCTGCATCCGTATTAATTCGCCCTTGAAAAAATGAAGCTCGCCGGGATAAATTTTGGAAGAGGACAGGTTTTGCAAAACCAATTCACTTTGCTTAAACTTGCGTCTCAATAATTCCTGATTGAACCATTCGCCGCGCAATTCGGAAATGACTTCTAAATGTTCCTTTTCTCCAATTTTGGGTGTCCCCTTTAGAGACATTTCCTTAGCCTGTTTGCGCAAATTTTCGATCCGTTCTTCAGGCTGAGGATGCGATGCAAAAAAAAAGCTCGTGGCCCCTTCACTCTCAACTTCATTTTCTTTAATGATATTTTCCCAAATCTCAGGAGCACCACCAGGAGAATAGCCCGATTTCACAAGAAACTCTAATCCTCCCATATCCGCCTCCCGTTCATGATCCCGGCTGTAAGCAGCTATAGTTCCCATGGTTGCCAAACCTATAAGAGGCGTTACACCGCCAAGTCCTACGCCACCCAACGGAACGCTTAAAACAGCCAGTGCATCGGCTTTCGTTTGTGAATCCACAAAACGTTTTAAACTGTGCTGTTTGACATAATGGGTTATTTCATGACCCAATACCGCCGCCAGTTGAGCTTCACTTTGGGTACGGAGCAATAATCCTGTATTGACATGCATCATTCCATTGGGGTACATACCGGCATTAAAAAAGTTTAGATCGAGGATATAAACTCGAATGTCCGAACAGTATTCGCCTGCCAGATCACAAACAATTTTTTTAACATAATCATTCAATTTTGGATCTTTAACCAACCGGCCAGAGCGCTGAGTTTCCCTTTCAATTTTTTCTACCTGCATCCAAAGACCCGCTTCAATGGAAGCCTTTTCTGGCTGCTCACCCGGTGCAAGAGAGGAGGTTTCTTGAATAGAGGCACAACCGGCAACAATAAATAAAAATAAAACGAATAATCTTCTCTTAAAGAACATCATTTGGGAAATTCAGCCAAGAGAGTGCTAATAGCTTTCTTGGCAGATTCCGGCTCCCGTACATCTCCAAAATTTCCGCTTTGCAGAAAATTAAACCAAACCACTTCGCCTGTGTTTAGATCAACTACATATGCATATCCTGTTTGTAGCCCCGTAGGGGGAACATAATTAAACAATACCGCCGTAACGATTCCAAGAGCGACACGCCCCCCACTTGAAAATTGATCGCTCATGCGAATAAAAAAGGCATAATCTGCATCATATTCATTGCGAACTACATCTGTAGTATCGCCCAAGGACCATTGAAATTCTTTTTTACTGGGCAAGGTGTTTACTGGACTGTGGTAATGCAAAAAGATAGCTTCTCCCACCACGCCAAACAGTCTAAAAAGTTGAGATTGAGCCTCCGTTTCATTGTCGCTTGAATTGTATTGAGCAAGGGAAATATTCTGCTTATCCCCAAGAAATTCCTGAACCGCGCCACTAACATTCTTTTTGCCTTTTTCAGTCCACTCAGCTTTTAATTCAGGAACTCCACCGACAGAAATTTCATAAAGTTGCAAATCTAAAGGCATAAAGACTATTTTGGTTTGCCCGCGATTTCTTTCTAGCGTATCAATTGAATACTTTGCAGAACTGCCCGCACAAGCAGAAAACAATATCAATAGGACCAAAAAGGAAAGAATTTTAATCCCAGATGTGAATGAAGTATTTTTCTCAGATATATTTTTTGATAATACTAATTTCATATCTCAGCCTTCTCATTTTTTTGAACTAATTGAACATATTGTTTAAAAAGAGAATAGGCGGCTTTCCAACCTACTTTCTTCAAAGAGATCTTTTAAATTGGCTCTTTTATTCGAAAAAAACCATAAATACGGCATTCTTATAGCACTTTTAAGGCAACAAATCTAACCATTGTTGATCCCCACCAGTAAATATGGGTGGGGTTGAGTTTCTAATTGAATCAAGTTTGAAAGTCGGAAAAAAGTGAAGGTGGGAGTGTCTTCGGGTTGCAACTGTTTAGATACGAGGCGTTTATTCTTTTAATGGAATGGGCAGGAGTTTAGAGATTCTCCTCCCGGTCAAGGGGGAACCCGAGGAGGTAAAACCTCCCCAAACCCTATTTTAAAGGAGATTTTTATCTGTCTTTCAGAATAATTTTCCCAAACAGATGGTGTGTTTTCTTTCGGGTCCGGTGGAAATCATCAGAAACGGCGTTTTCAATAATTGGCTCAGGCTTTCGATGTATAATTTTGCCTTTTCGGGTAATTTATCATAATCGGTGATGCCCACCGTATTTTCCATCCATCCTTCGTATTCGGTATACACGGGTTCGCAATTTTCCAACCGTTCAAGATCCGCAGGCATCTCATCATAAACAACTCCTTTATGCTCATAGCCGGTGCACACCTTGATGGTTTTAAACTTGTCAAGAACGTCGATCTTGGTCAGCACCATCGATTCGATGCCGTTGACAGCGATGGCATACCTGGCGATAACAGCGTCGAACCAGCCACACCGCCTAGGACGGCCCGTAGTCGCACCGAATTCATGGCCCTCTTCACGCAGAAGGTTGCCGCAATCGTTGTTCAACTCCGTGGGGAACGGTCCCTCTCCCACTCGCGTGGTGTAGGCTTTGACAACACCCACCACCCGGTCGATTTTCGTCGGTGGAATTCCAAGTCCCGTGCAAGCACCTCCAGCCGTCGAGCTGGAAGAGGTCACAAAAGGATAGGTGCCATGATCCACATCGAGCATCGTGCCTTGCGCCCCTTCACACAATATTTTTTTATTTTCGCCGATAGCGTCCCGCAACAGGGAGTGCGTGTCATCTATAAACTCGAGGATGGTATCCCGAAAACTCAGCAGATCCTTAAACATGGTTTCGAATTCGGGCAGGTCGTGGTCGTATAGATTTTTTAGAATCTGTTTCTTCTCCTGATAGTTGGCGTGGAATTGTTCACGCAAACGGTCCTCATCGAGAAAGTCGCAGGTACGAATGCCTGTACGGGCGATCTTGTCTGCGTAAGACGGGCCAATCCCCCGACCGGTCGTGCCAATCTTCTGAAACTTGCCATCACTTTCACGGCCTTTGTCAGATGTGGTGTGATACGGCAGGATGATGTTCGCTCGATCGCTCAACACCAACCGGTCTTTCAAGTCAATTCCCGTTTTTTTCAGTTCCTCCATTTCCTGAATGAGTGCGGCAGGGTCGATGACCACGCCGTTGCCAATCACACATAACTTTCCCTGATGGAAAATTCCGGAAGGAATCAGATGCAGGACAAACTCATGATCGTCGAAACAGATGGTATGGCCCGCGTTATGGCCCCCTTGGTAACGAGCCACGATATCCACTTCCTCGGAAAGAAGATCAATGATCTTCCCCTTTCCTTCATCCCCCCATTGCATTCCCAAAACAATAGCTACAGGCATAACACTCCTCAAAAAAACAGACCCACGTAAAATTAGTGCACACGTGGAGCGTTGACTAAATATTAAAAATCGATCACTCGGCGATTGGAATTATTGACAGGCGGCGGGGCCAACTGGGCATTATCCTTGCGGAATAAGCTGATGTCAACAATTCAAATTCTGGATATTTCCCAATATGCTTTTTACTTTCCCGACATTTTCAATGAAACATTATAAACCAAATCTTTTTACACATTTACAGCCTGAACTTCTTCAAAAATTCCTTAATGGTTTCGATCATGACCATCGGGCCTTTATCGATGCCGGGGCAGAACCCGCCCACCATGCGCCACATATTTTTAGAATCCAGGTTTTCCTCCCAGAACGGGTAGGTCTGGCATTGTTTGGGTTTGGCTTCATGAATGCCGCAACCCTCAGTGGATAAAAATGGACAGGGCGCATCGTCCTCGACTTCCAGCACCCAATACGCATCGTCCCGTTTGAGGTAGGAAGTTTTGAAATCTTTTGGGGTGGTATCGAAATGAGTCGATATTTTGCGGATATCTTCGGAGTCGAAATAAACCAGACCCGGCTTGCAACAACACTTGAAGCAATCGGTTTGGCATTCGAAACGCAGAGGTTCTTTTTCCCACCATTTAGTCATAGTCAATAAAACACCACCATGTCGTCGCGGTGGATCACTTCTTCATAATAATTACTGCCAAGGAGGTCCCTCACATCTGAAGTTTTCAGTCCCTTGATTTTTTCCAGATCCCGGGTGTTGTAGTTGACCAATCCGCGGGCGATCTCGCCGGAGTTTTCATCCACCACGCAGACAGAATTACCAAACTCGAAGCTTCCCTCTACCTTTACCACTCCAGCGGGAAGCAGACTTTTCCGGCCCTCAACAAGGGCTTTTTTCGCCCCGGCATCGATGGTGATCGTCCCCTTGGGTTTCAACGTATGCGCGATCCAGTGTTTGCGGTTGCGGATTTTCTCATCGTCCGACCAGAACAAGGTTCCCACCATTTCACCTTGCAGCGCCTTTTCCATCACCTTTTTATCCAGCCCGTTGAGCAGAAGTGTGGGAATGCCAAAACTCATGGTCTTTTTGGCGGCGAGGACTTTGGTAATCATTCCGCCCACGGTCACCAGGTTGTTGCTTTTCCCGGCAAGTTTCTCCACGTCCGGAGTCACCTTGTTAATATGATGGATCAATTCAGGCGGTTCCTCGCCCTTCCTGGCTTTCAGCGTCGGGTCTCTGGAATAAAGCCCCTCCACATCGGACAGGATGATCAGCAGTTGCGCGTCCGCAAGACAGGCCACGGTCGCCGAAAGCGTGTCGTTGTCGCCGATCTTGATTTCGTCCACTGTGACCGAATCGTTTTCGTTGATGATGGGAATGACGCCGTAACTGAGAAGCGCTTCGATGGTGTGCTTGGCGTTCAGATAGCGGCGGCGGTTGTCCAAATCGTCGCTACTCAACAGGATCTGGGCGACTTTCAACCCCTGCTTCTCGAATTTTTTTTCGTAAGCGTGCATGAGAAAACTTTGACCGATGGCGGCACAGGCCTGTTTTTCCGGGATGCTCAGATTGCTTCGGGTCAGCCCCAGCCGGTTCCGGCCCGCCATGATGGCGCCGGACGACACCAGAACCACCTCGCACCCGCTATCAACGATGCGCTTGATCTGCTGGGCGTAATGCCGGACCATCTCCTGACTGAGCCCTTGCACCAAGGGAGCTTTACCGGGTTCGCGGTGAGAAATGACGCTACTGCCGATCTTGATCACCACCCGCTTGAGGCGTTTGATTATTTGTTCCCTGACTGTATGCTCCATAGCCTCTTACAACAATATTCAGAATATTTAATTCGGGGCATCTCCAAAAATTGACTAAATGTTCTTATGTCGTCAATTCAAAGAGGTGTCTTTGTTATAGTGGAACAGGCTTTCCAGCCTGTTCGCACGGGCTGGAAAGCCCGTGCCACTGATTTAAGAAACTCTTTACAATGTTCGATTCTCTTTTAAAAACTAATTTTTAGAGGTGCCCTTCGGTTAATAACCTTTAACATACTTTATTGGTTTTTCATTTCCTTCAACGTCTTTGTGATAAACCGATTCAACTCGGTGTAATATTCCCGGCCTCCCATGATATAGGTATCGTTGTGACCAGCGCCTTCGATATCATAAAACTCCTTGGGGTCCGCCGCCGCAGAATACAGTTTTCTTCCCAACTCATAAGGAACCACCTCATCCTCCGTCCCGTGCAGAAACAGTTTGGGCAGTTTCATTGGTGCCATCCCTGGCCTAAAAAAAAACATCTTCTACCTGTATATCATATGAAGACGGGTCCAAAATGCCCTGGGGATACTTGTAAGGATGGTAGATAATTTTGCTCTCGCAAGCCACCAGAAGCACGGCACAGAGCACCACAAGAACCAGGACACAGCCCGCCGTTTGCAATACGGACATCCATTTCATCGGTGAGGGTCACTTAATTTTAGGGACAAGGGAGTTTTCCGGAAAATTTGGAATTGCGCCTGCAAACTCACTCTGGAGGAAGCTCTGGCGCCGGTTTCACCTTGAGCTTGAGGCCCTGTACTGAATTCACGATCACTTTTTCCCCGGCCTGAACTTTAACATCGCTTTCCGCATTCCATATCTCCCCATGAATGAGGACACTGCCGGAAAGATCCAGATCCGCTTTCACAATACCCTGAGCCCCGATCAACCCTTCCACTCCGGAAACTGCGCGGTGTCTTTGAGACTTCGCCGCAAGATACAATATCCCCAGGGAAATCAGGGTGAATACTCCCAGTGTTGGCAGGAGAACGGTTTTGGAAATCTGCATCGCCGGATCTTCGCTGTCGATGAGCATCAAGGACCCCAATAAAATGGAGATCACCCCGCCCGCCGACAAGAGACCAAAACTCATCACGTTGATTTCCACAATAAACAACACCAGCCCCAGAACGATCAACAGCAGACCGGCATAATTGATCGGCAGGGTCTGCATGGCGTACAAGGCGAGGATCATGCTGATGCCGCCGACCACACCCGGTAAAATCAGTCCCGGATTGGACAATTCAAAATACAACCCGACAAGACCCAGCATCATCAGGATATAGGCCACATTGGGATTGGAAATGGTGTCCAGAATCTGCTGCCGTTTATCCATTGCATGATAAACGATCTCTTTACCAGCGGTCTTCAGGGTAACGGTTTTGGAATCGACGTTTACCTCGCGCCCATCCAAAGCCAGGACCAGGGCTTCCACATTGAAGGCGACCAGATCGATGACGGCCAATTTCTTCGCCTCTTCGGCAGAAATGGAAAGGCTTTTGGTCACAGCCAGTTCCGCCCAATGCGCATTACGCCCGCGCTTTTCCGCCAGAGAGCGGATGTAGGCCGAAGCATCCTGAACGACCTTGCCTTCCATGGTTTTGGCTTGTTCCCCGCCACCTCCCCCCATCAGGTTGACCGGGTGGGCGGCGCCGATGTTTGTCCCTGGGGCCATGGCCGCTATATGTGAGGCGATGGTGATAAACGTTCCCGCCGATGCGGCCCTGGAACCGCTGGGACCGACAAAGCTGGCAACTGGGATGCGGGAATTCTGTATTCCCTTGATGATCTGCCGCATGGAGGTGTCGAGTCCGCCGGGGGTGTCCATCCGAATCACGATTAATTCTTCCCCGGCCAGGTTGGCCTCTATGATTTCATCGGTGACGAATTCGGCGACAACAGGATTGATCGCCCCGGATATTTCGACGACGACAATTCTCCCCTCGGCAAATGCCTGAAAGGGCATCAGAAAGAGAACAAGAACGGTTAATAGAGTCTTTTGTATCCAGGTCATAGCACACGGCCTCACTGCGGAGGAATCGATTCAACTTTCATCTTTTCATAGAGCTTCGGACAAAGTCAAACCAAAACCCAATAAGAAGCAAACGCCATTTTTGGGTTCAACCGTTGCATTTTTGGTGGTAGACTCAAGCAGAGTAATCTTTAGCGAAGGAATCCCGATGCAATATAAGACCATTTTTCTCGTTGACCCGATCCGCAGTGATCGAATCCAACTCTCGAAATTCATCAAACAGGAATTTTTCACCCTCATGAGCTTTGTTTCCATTGCGGATTGTTTCAAACAGTCGCAATTGGTTCATTGCGACCTGGTGATTTATGTCCTGAAAAAAGATAAGAACGAGACCAAGCATCTGTTAAACATTAAAAAGAAGTATAAGGGACTCAACTTCATCCTCATGGTCACGGATAATTCACCGGAGCCGGACATGGCGCAGTTAGTAGAAAGCGGATTCACTGCCATTCAAAAAGCCACCAGCAATGAAAAATTGCGGGAGCTGGCACTGAACCTGCTGGCTCCGGAAGGGTTGCCGCCGCGCACCGAAGTACCGCACCCCGTTCCCATTGGCATCGAACTGGGGCCGCCCCAGCCCCTGCGATAATGAGCCTTTCACTCAAACGCACCAAAGGTGTAAAAATTGGCTCCGTTACCATCGGCGGCGACAATCCCCTGGCCTTGATCGGCGGTCCCTGCGTGATTGAATCGGAAAAGAACGCGATGGAGATTGCGGAAAAACTCAAACGCATCACCAGCGATCAAGGCGTGCCCTTCATCTTCAAGGCCTCTTACGACAAGGCGAACCGCTCCTCCATCGACTCATTTCGCGGACCGGGGCTTCGAGCCGGTCTGGCTGTGCTCAAGAAAATCCGGGATGAGCTGCAAGTCCCCGTGCTGTCCGACATTCATAAGGAAGAAGAAATCGGCCCTGCCGCCGAGGTGCTGGACGTCTTACAGATTCCGGCTTTCCTGTGCCGGCAGACGGACCTTCTGGTCAAGGCCGCCCAATCGGGCAAGCCTGTCAACATCAAAAAAGGACAGTTCATGGCCCCCTGGGACATGAAAAATGTGGTCCACAAAGTGGAACAAGGCGGCTGTCAGGAAATTTTGCTGACCGAGCGCGGGTTCATGTTCGGCTACAACAACATGGTGGTGGACATGCGTTCCTTGACCTTGATGCGGGAATACGGCTATCCCATTATTTATGACGCCACGCACAGCCTGCAATTGCCGGGCGGCAAAGGCACCAAGAGCGATGGCCAGCGGGAACTCATCCCCGATATCACTCGTGGGGCGGTGGCGGTGGGATGCGATGCGTTGTTCATGGAAATCCATACCGACCCGGACAATGCCCTGTCCGATGGACCCAATATGCTGAAAATCGAAACCCTGCCGGAACTGCTCAGGCAGATTCAACCCATCAGCCAGGTGGTGCGGGGCCAGAAACCCGTGTCCTCCTGACAGGTTGCTGATAGAATCCCAACCACGAGGGTTTCCACTGTTGTCATGCTGAGCTTGTCGAAGTATGACTTTGATAACAATAGCTTTTTTCACACTTCGACAAGCTCAGTGTGACAGCTAGCAAAAATAGTTTTTCAGCAATCTGCTGATATTCAGGAAGAATAAACCCCTCCCAGCGCCACTCAAAAAATATTTAGAGAATAGTAGCCAACCGGATTATTTTGAAAAAATTTTAGGGGAGACGATTCTTTGGAGGGTTAGGCACGCCACGAATTGGGTCTTGGAGGACCCAATTCGTTGGAGGAGGCGATGCCATTTCGAATCTTCACTTCTTTAAAAAGCAAACTCTATGCCAAAAGTGACGAGCCTTCAAACTTACTGAAAAATCGTTTTAAATCCAATAATTTAAAGGTTCATCTCTACTTTATGTATCGTCAAAAACCACACGGATGCAAAGCAAAATTTGCCGGGTTCGTCAAAAATTGCCGCCCTAACTGTAAAGGTTGTGCCCCTCTCCTCACAACAACGCCAGCGCCAGATCGAACGCCCGTTTCTTGACTTTCGCGTTGGCTCCAAACCAGGCCTGCCGCAAACGGATATCCGGATTTTTGCCGAGATGATGGTCGACCGTGTAAGTCACGGCGTTAAGCAATCCCCAGGCCGTCATTTGTGCGGTTTCCATGTCGTGACCCGGAGCCTTGCCCATCGCTTCAATGGCAATTTTAATGCTCTCCTCGGCTTTATCATCACCCTCCTGCTGAAAAACATCGGACATGAAACGGTTGACCGTATCTGAACCCACTTTGTGGCTTGCCAGGCGTTCGGCATCGATGGCAAACGCGGATATTGCTTCCCGGCCTGCGGCGAAGTATTTTTGTGCTTTTTGAGTCATGGACTCGTCAAACTTCTGCGGGTTCTGATTCAGAAATGGAAACCGGGTAGTGAAGGGCTTGCGGAAGCTGTTGGTGAAGGTGCTCCTCACCTTGACAGGAACTTGAAACATATTGTGACAAGCCTCCCGAACAGTCAGGAACTGAAATTCAATGGACTGCCGGTCCTCATGGCGGGATGCCATCAACAGGTAAGCTTTCATCGTGTCCGTCGCTTGCAGGGTGAATTCCGCGTTCACCGGGGCAAGAGCCCAGAGGATGCGTCCCGCGTCCAGACTGCCGTAGGATTCGATGCGCGTGTCCCCGGCTTCGACAAAGGCTTTAAAGAAACGGAACGTCTCCTGATTGGCGGGGGATTTCGGTCGTTGCGACGGGGTTTTGACCACCTCCCAGTCGAGTTGCAGCTTGACCGACATCTCGCGGGCCGACAGGGTGGACTCGATTTCCACGCCCAATCTCTGCCAGGGTTTTTCATGGGTCCATTCCATTCGTGTCGCCCCCGTTATTTCATTTCAACAGCCCCAGCGCCAAGTCGAGCGCCCGTTTCTTGACCGTGGCGTTGAACGCAAACCAGGCCTGCCGCAAACGGAAATCCGGATTTTTACCCATATGATGATCCACAATATAAGCCACAGCGTTCACCAATCCCCACGCCGTCATTTGTGCGGATTCCAACTCCTGTCCCGGAGCATTCTTAATGGCCGCAATGGCCTTTTTGGTTTTATCCTCGGCTTTTTCCACAATCTCCGTTTCGCTAATGGAGGACAGTTGCAGGGAATCCTCCGGCTGGAAGACATCAAACATAAAACGGATAGCCGTTTCATCGTCCACTTTGTATTCCGCCAGCCGCCCGGCTGAGACCGCAAACGCGGCAATCGCTTCCCGGCCAAGGGCGCAGGTGTCGACCGCTTTTTGGGTCATGACCTCGTCAAATTTTAACGCGTCCAGAAGGATATTTGAAAAAATGGCTCTGCCTTTAAAAGGGACAGGCAGGGTGCTGTTGCAGGCCACTCTCAGGGTCATGAACTGGACTTGCACCTTTTCCCGTTTATCATTCTTGGAATACAGCAGGAGACAACCTTTTAACGTATCCCCACCCGGCAAGGTGAAATCCGCGTCCAGATCGGTCAGCGCCCAGAGAATGGATTCTTCTTCCAGGTTGCCAAAGGCCACGAGTCGCGCCTTGCCGAAATCGGCGAAGGCTTTAAAGAAACGCACCGCCTTGTCATTGGCGCGGGATTTGAGCTTTTTGTTTTTGGAGAGCGGTTGATCAAGATCCGCCCGGATCATGATCTCACGCGGGGACAGGTTGGTCTCGATGTCCACACCCGTTCCGTGCCAGGGGCTTTCGTTGGTCCATTGCATTAGTTTTGACTCTAAGAGTTTTGATTATTTTGAAATAAGGAGGGGATTATACATCATTTCGGAATGGGGTTTTAATTCAATGAATTAAAACTCCATAGGCGCTTTAATCAAAAAAAACTCACAACATAATAAATATATTGCTTTTCACGCAAAACATCATTATTATTGTATTTAAACAGGATTCCGATGCGCCAGAAAGGATAAATTCTACTTAAAAGCAGGAGGTAAAAAATGTTGGGAATTATAAAAATAAAAGGCCAAATGGCCTGTTTACTGGAGTCAATCCTTTATGAACCAGAAAAATTTGAAGCTCCGTCAGGGGATTCATGAGTTTTCATTGCTAGAAATTAAAAAGAAATTTGGTTTCAACCCTCAACGGCAGACCCTTTTTAAGGGCTTGAAAGAGGTTGTTAAAAATTTAAAGTCGGCTGGCATTAAAGATATTTACATTGATGGCAGTTTTGTGAGCGATAAAGAACTGCCCAATGACATAGACGGTTGCTGGATGCCCACTGCATCCATGAACACGAAAAAGCTTGATCCCGTTTTACTGGATTTCTCCAATGGTCGGAAAAAAATGAAAGAAAAATATGGAGTCGATTTCTTTCTGGCAAATGTCATTGAAGGTTCCAGCGGTGAACCGTTTTTGGAATTTTTCCAGACCGACCGCGATGGTAACCGTCAAGGAATTATTAAAATAAAATTCGATTAATTATCCCTCGTAGGAGGGTCAAGAAAATGATCAAAAACGAAAAACAATACAAGATTACAAAATCAAAGTTTAAAGATTTGGAACGGTCTTTAAAAGTCTGCAAGGAAGGGACTTTTCCAGATAAGACCATTCATAAAGCAATGGCGGATTCTCTCAAGTCTTTAATGGGTGACCTTGAAAATGAAATCCGGGAATATGAGAACCTTAAAAATAAAAAAGCTCCCACTTTAAAAATTGGTTCTTTGGCAGATCTTCCAGACGTGCTGGTGCGTTCTCGAATTTCTCAAGGGTTGACCCAAAAGCAATTGGCGGACAAGTTAGGAATGCCCGCTCAACAGATTCAACGCTATGAATCCGAGAATTATCGGCGAGTCAGTTTTGGAACCCTATTGGATATCTCCAAGACTTTGAATTTTGATTTAGACAAAGGCTCAAAAGCCAGGATACTTTACGGTCATTCGGATGAGGCCAAGCCTGCTAAGAAAACCAAAAGGAAAATTTCGACGAAAAAATTGAAGCCCGCTTTGGAAGCATAAAGTATTTGCCTGAATCAGCTTTTTGCTTTCAAGAAAACCATCAAAAACTCCGTCAGGTTTTTTGTGGCCTGCTGGGCGATGTCTTTCAGATTGATGAACTTCCTGAGCGACGCGGGATGGGTGAGGACGTACCACCCGGCTTTCAGTTTGGAGATTTCCCCATTCGGCTCCACGAATGACGAAACGTCCACCAGTTCCTCCTCGACGGTATCGCTGATGGCGCGAACGGATAAAAACGGGACATCCTTCACCGCCGCTATTTGGGCCAAAACGGATGTTTCCATGTCGAGGGCCAGCGCACCATATTTCTCGCCCAGGGCTTTTTTGTCCTCGGGTCGATGGACGACCTCCCCCACCGTCAGCAGACAGCCTGTGAATATGGCGAATTTATCCGATTTTTGCAGGTTCGCCAGTTTTTCCGCCAATGTGGACGTTATCGGGATTTCCTCCGGGGGGTTGCCGTCTTTGGAGGCGGCTAGAATCTTATCGGCGATTAACAGGTCCCCGGTTTTGAGGTCGGCATGGGTTCCGCCTGCGTACCCTATGGAGATCACCGTCGAGATGGGGAAATTGTTCAGCACCTGGAGCAGGGCCTCTGCCGCCCGTTTTTTGCCGATTCCGGTGCGCACCAGGGTGATGCGTCTCCCCTCCCAGATACCGCGCCAGACATCGGTTTTACCGAACCGGCGCGTGCTCTCGATCGTCATCCGGCCTTTGATGCCGGCGATCTCTTCTTTGACTGCCCCGAGTATGCAGATGCTGGGTTTCATGCTATTTTTTAGGAATTGTTGGGTCGTGAATATTTTAAATTTGTAATTTTCGCTGAAAATTGCGATACCATATTACATCTTAGTAAAAGGTTTGACACAGGACCGGCAAAATATATTTTCTGCGACCTTTGAGTTCGTCCCCCCGATAGCCTGTTAAATCTCCATGATCCCCTTGTTACAGGGGGAAATTTTATCTTTTGAGGCACTATGGCAAAGCCCAGTCACACCATTCCAGTTAAAGTCGGCGACCAGTTGGAGCTGACGGTTGAAACCCAGGGTTCGAGCGGCGATGGCATCTGCCGTCATGAGGGATACACCCTGTTCGTTCCCGATGGCCTGCCCGGCGACCGGGTGATGGGCGAGATCAGCAAAGTCACTCCACGTTTTGGGGTTGCACAGGTGGTGGAGCGGTTGGAGGCTTCCCCGCACCGCGTTGCCCCCCCCTGCCCCGTGTTCTTAGAATGCGGCGGCTGTAAATTGCAAGACTTGCATTACGATCAGCAGATGGCGTTCAAGGTACAAGTGGTGACCGAGGCTCTTGAGCACATCGGCAAGATCACGCCCCAGGCCCCCATCAAAACTCTGCCTGCCGAGCGCCCCTACAACTACCGCAACAAGGGAAGCTTTGCGGTGGCGCTCAAGGAGAAAAAACTGCAAGTCGGTTTCTACCAGCAAGGCACGCATGAGGTGGCCAATTCTTCCACCTGCGACATCCTGCTATCCCCCATCAACGAAGTGAAGGAACACATTCGCGGGCTGGTGGAAAAACACAAGGTCCTCATTTACAGCGAAAAATGGAAAAAGGGATTTCTGCGCGGTATCATCGTCCGCCATTCGGAAGCGACTTCTGAAACGCTCATCGGCTTCGTCACCACCAAGGGCCGGCTTCCCAACCCGTTCATGAAGGAATTGACCCACCCTGAATTTGTGGAACGCTTCCACGTCACCGGCATCGTGCAAAACCTCAACGACCGGGACACCAACGCCATCTTCGGTAAAAACACCCGGACCCTGTGGGGCAAGGACCGTTTTTCCGATGAACTGGACGGCTTGAAATTTAACCTGTCATTGGGTTCGTTCATGCAGGTCAATTCGCAACAAGCGGTCACTCTGTATGAAACCATCCGCCAATGGGTGACGCCGGGCAAAGGCAAAGTGCTGGACGCCTACTGTGGGTCGGGCGGCATCAGCCTGTGGCTGGCGCGCGCGGGATTGTCGGTGATCGGCATCGAAGAATTCCCGGACGCGATCGAAAACGCCAAGGAAAGCGCCCAACTGAACGGCATCGACTCCTGCGAGTTTTTACAGGGAACGGTGGAAAAGCATCTGCCGAAAATCGTTGAAGCGGAAAACATCGACACGGTGATCGTCGATCCACCGCGCAAAGGCTGTTCGGATGAGGTGCTGCAATCCATCCTGAAAATTGCGCCCGAACAGATCATCTATGTTTCCTGCAACCCTGCGACCCTGGCGCGCGATCTCAAAAATATGGAGCCTTATCATATCGAGGACATGGTGGTCGTCGATATGTTCCCGCAGACGCACCATGTGGAGACGGCGGTACTGCTCAGGAAGTGAGACAGCAAGATAGTTTGGACAGGATTGACAGGATTTTTAAAACTCCCCCTACCCCCCCCCTTTAAAAAAGGGGGGAAAACCTGCTCCCCCTTCCATGAAGGGGGTTGGGGGGATTTAATTTCACCGCAAAGACGCAAAGGTCGCGAAGAAAACCTTACACATAAGGTTTTCATAAGTATTTCCTCTCCTCAAAGGAGGAGAGGATTAAGGTGAGGAGGGATTTAAACCTTTTCCTTTTTAACTTTCTTAATCTGTGGTTCCAACCATTCCCTCACCCAGCCCTCTCCCCTTGAAGAGGAGAGGGTCCGTTAATATTCTCTTCCCTTATTATTTAAGGTTTTCTCTGCGTCCTCAGCGCCCTCGGCGCCCTCTGCGGTGAAAAATGATTTTGTTGTTTTTGCCACCCTTCGACATACCCCTTCTACCCCTCCGGGGCATGAAATTTATGGAAGGGATATAACAGGGGCATGAAGGCAAAGGTAAAATATCACAGGCTCAGGATGACAACGTTTCACCTATCATCTCTCGATGAAGGGAGTTTTGCATTAGTCGTCATTGCGAGGAGCCAACGGCGACGAAGCACTCCAGAAAGCCTGGATCTACCCCTCCGGGGCACAAATGCTTGGGAATATTATCATGGCCACGCCACTTCGTGGCTCGCGATGACGTATCGGATAGGCTCAGGGTGACAGTTAAAACCCCGCATGCTTGGGCGTGCGCGGGAAGGGGATCACATCTCTAATGTTTTCCATGCCGGTCACAAACTGCACCAGCCGCTCAAAGCCCAGCCCAAAGCCGGAATGCGGAGCAGAGCCGTAACGCCTGAGATCGAGGTACCACCAGTACTCGGCGGGGTCCAGTTCTTTCTCCTTCATCCGGGCTTCCAGTACAGCGAGATCGTCCTCGCGCTGACTGCCGCCGATGATCTCACCCAGCTTCGGCAATAGAACATCCATCGCCCGAACGGTTTCTCTGTCCTCGTTCAGTTTCATGTAAAACGGTTTGATGGCTTCGGGATAGTTGTAAATGATGACGGGTTTTTTGAAGACCTTTTCGCTCAGATAGCGTTCGTGTTCGGATTGCAGGTTGCAGCCCCATTCCACGGAGTACACGAATTTTTTCTCGCATTTTTCCAGCAAATGGATCGCCTCGCTGTAATGGATGCGTTCGAATTGGTGCTCGACAATATTGGTTAACGTTTCGAGAATGGTCTTGTCGATGCGCTGGTTGAAAAACTCCATGTCCTCCTGGCAGTTTTCCAGCACGTCTTTTATTAAATAGGTGATGAACTCCTCCGCCAGGTCCATATTGTCATCCTGATCGTAAAATGCCATTTCCGGTTCGACCATCCAGAACTCCGCCAGATGGCGGCTGGTGTTGGAATTTTCCGCTCGGAACGTAGGGCCAAATGTGTAGATGTCGGAGAGCGCCATCGCATAGATTTCACCTTCCAGTTGACCGCTGACGGTGAGCCCCGTCTTCTTACCAAAAAAATCCTGATTGTAATCGACTTTCCCATCTTTCCGGGGTGGTTGATCCATATCCAGCGTCGTCACCTGAAACATTTCTCCCGCGCCTTCGCAATCGCTGGTGGTGATGATGGGGGTGTGCAGGTATACGAAGCCCCGGTCGTTGAAAAATTTGTGTATGGAATAGGCCAATCGGTTGCGAACACGCATGACCGCGCCAAAGGTGTTGGTGCGCGGACGCAAATGCGCGATCTCGCGCAAAAACTCAAAGGAATGTTGTTTCTTCTGTAACGGATATTTTTCCGCATCCGCCCCTCCGTAAACTGTGATCTCCGTGGCGTGCAATTCCCACTTCTGCCCCTTCGCCGGGGATGCCACCAGCTTGCCCTGAACGGCGACACAGCTTCCGGTGTGCAAGTTTGGCGCGGCTTCTTGAAAACCCTCTATATTATGATCCGCCACCACCTGGATGCCGGACAGGCAGGAGCCGTCGTTGATTTCGATAAAAGAAAAGCCTCCCTTGGAATCCCGCCGGGTACGCACCCATCCCTTGACGATGGCGTTTTCCAGCTCCTCATCACTCTTTAGAAGATCTTTTACTTTGTCGCGCATTTTTTTTGCCATGTTGGGTCCTTGAGTTTCGGTTAAAAAAACAGTTCATCGCCAGTGTATTCAGTCCTATTCCTGAAAATATCCAAGCAGGGACTTCCAATTGACAATATAATGGAAGTTCGTTACTTTAAGCGGGTTAAAATCAAGGATTTTATTGATTTCCAATTTTTGGTCGGAAAGCGTTTTGCTCATCCCAGACAATTCAAACGGACACTTATGTATATTATAGGAAACCTTCTAGGGGCAACCGCCAAAATTTTAGACATCGCACTCGGTATTTATATGTGGATCATCATTATCCGGGCGTTGTTGTCCTGGGTCAATCCCGATCCGAATAATCCAATTGTACAGTTTCTTTACAGCATCACGGAACCGGTCATGAACAAGGTGCGGCAATTGTTGCCCATGTCTGGTATCGGCATCGACTTTTCTCCCATTATAGTGATTCTTGGCATCATTTTTCTCCAGGAATTCGTGGTCAAATCTTTGGGAATGTTTGCCATTCAATTGCAATGAGCCGGCTATGAGATTAAATCATCTCGACATCCTGGAACAATGTTTTCGCGAGAAATTCAGAGGCTACAACAAACAGGAGGTGGATACATTTTTACACCTTGTCGCGGATGACTTCAAGGAAATGTCCGAGGAAATCAAGCAGCTAAAAAATGAAATCGAAAAATTAAAAAATCACAATCCCGCCGGTTCTGAAGCCAATAGCAACCCGCAGATCACCCCGGAAATGTTAAAGGAAAAAGCCAAGCAGATTATTCGCGTGGCGCGGGAACAGGCAGAGAGTCATAAAAAAAAGGCGGAACAGGAACTGAACGCATTGAAAAAAGACATTCATAAACTCACGCAGGATAAATCCAGTCTGATCCAAAACATTAAAAAATCCGCCTTGGACCATCTCGAACAGTTTAAAAAATAACGCGCGGACTCCTTGACCGGCATGGCTTTGAAAATTACCAGGCATAACGAGGGAATTCAATTTTCCGCCGCTATTCAGCCCAGAGCCTCCAAAAATGAAATATCCGGCGTGATGAATGGAGCCTTGAAAATCCGCCTGACCTCGCCGCCGGTGGAAGGTGCTGCCAACCGCACCTGCATCAAGTTCCTCGCTAAATCGTTGGGTATCAGCCCATCCCGCGTGGATATCGTCGGCGGGCTGACCAGCAAAAATAAAATCATCCGCATCGGGGGTATGAACGAAGCTGAGTTTTTGAAAATACTCCTCCCCAACGAATCCTAAAACATTGAAAGTGAAAAATTTTCCATGATCAAAACAGTCGAACTCATCGATGGCGCCGCACGCATGATCGATCAAACCCGGTTGCCCACGGAAAAAGTTTTTGTCGATTGCAGAACGATTGAAGAAGTCGGCCATGCCATTAAAACCATGATCATAAGGGGTGCCCCCGCCATCGGCGTGGCCGCCGCAATGGGCGTGAGCCTGGGCGCGGATGCCATCGAAGCTGAGGATTTCGATAACTTCTATTCGCAACTGGAAGCTAAATGCGATGTGCTGGCTCAATCCCGCCCGACTGCCGTCAACCTGGCCTGGGGCATTGAACGGATGAAACGGGTAGCGCGGGATTGCAAAGACCAAAGTCTTGCCGATGTGAAAAAACGTTTACGGGCCGAAGCGCAGACAATCTGCGATGAAGATATCGCCGCCAATCAGGCGATGGGCGATTTCGGCCAAACACTGATTGCCGATGGCAACAATATTCTAACTCATTGCAACGCAGGGGCCCTGGCGACTGCGGGGTTCGGGACGGCTCTCGGGGTCATCCGCGCCGCTGTGAACGCAGGCAAGAAAATAAACGTCCTGGCCAATGAAACCCGCCCCTTCCTGCAAGGTGCCCGGCTCACGGTCTGGGAATTGATGGAAGATAATATCCCTGTCAAATTGATCACCGACAGCATGGCGGGATATTTCATGCAGCAAAGCCAAGTGGACGTGGTCGTGGTGGGAGCCGACCGCATTGCGGCCAATGGAGATGTGGCCAATAAAATCGGCACGTATATGGTGGCCAATCTGGCGAAAAATCATAATATACCTTTTTACGTGGCGGCGCCGATATCCACGCTCGATCTGTCTCTGGCCACAGGCGAGGAAATTCCCATCGAACAGCGCTCCGCCGATGAAGTGACCGTCATCAACAACAAACGCATGGCTCCTGAAGGCGCTGTGGTGGCTCATCCGGCTTTCGACGTGACCCCAAACCATCTGGTCACGGCCATCATCACCGATAAAGGCATCGCCCTGCCGCCCTTCACTGAATCGTTGAAAAAACTGGCGGGCAAAGATTAGCTACTACAAGAAATATTTAAACCGAATGTCATCCTCTTATTAATGAATATTTTAAACTCCCAAAAACCTCTCAAGGCCATGATACTGGCCGCAGGGTTTGGTACCCGGCTATTGCCCTTGACGAAAACCGTTCCCAAGCCCATGGTTCCCGTATTGAACCGGCCCCTGCTTGAACACACCATCGAGTTGTTGCGTTCCTTTAACATTACAGACATCGCGGTCAACGTGCATCACCTGCCGGACCAAGTGATAGAACCCTTTGGGGACGGGTCACAACTGGGCGTCAACCTGCATTTTTTTAGGGAAGAAAAAATCCTGGGAACGGCAGGAGGGATTAAAGCGGCTCAGGGATTTCTTGAAAGTGGGCCTTTTTTGGTCATCAACAGCGATATCATCGTCAATATCGATCTGAACCGGGTCTTCGAATTTCATCGTAGACAGCAGTCCTGCTTGACACTGGTGGTGCGGGAGGACGCTTCCCCTGAAAAATATGACCCTATCGAGATTCAGGATGACGGGCGCATCGTCCATTTTGTCGGAGCGTCTTCGATGGAGCTTCCTGATAATACCCGGCGGGTCATGTTCACCGGCATCCAGATCATGGAACCGGAAATTTTTCCCCGCATACCAACCGGGCAATTCTGCGGAACCACCGAACACATCTTTCCTGAAATGATCCAGGAAGGACTTCCCGTCTTTGGCTATCTGCATGACGATTACTGGATCGACATGGGAAACCGCGAGCAATATCTTAAAGTCCACAAAGACGCGCTGGATGGAAAAATCCTTTTTAAAAATGAGCACCTAAAAACACCCGAAGGATCATCCATTATCCCCCCGGTAATTATTGGGGATGATTGTCTCATCGAGCCGGATGCCAGAATCGGGCCTTACGCAGTTCTTGGAAATGGATGCAGGGTGAAAGCCAATGCTGTGATTGAAAATTCTGTTTTATGGGATGGGGTAACGGTGGGCTCAGGCTGCGTGGTGAAACAATCGATCCTTGGCAAGGGAGTGACCGTTTCCGACAAGGCAGAAATCATTAATCAGTCCTTAAACGCCTGACAGATTCTTTCAGCAACCATTCTCCAATAAAAAAAACCCGCACAGGGTCATGATAACCTTGCGCGGGTTTTTGCTTTTCAGTTCTGCTACAGCGTTTTATGGTTGCTCAAGGTCATGCTGTTGACTTCGATGGCCCCGCTTTCGCTGTTGATGATTCTGCGGTACTGAGGCAAGTCGGCATCGCCCACACGGACATAATCATCGGTGTAGCTTTCCACATCCTTGATGCCTTTTTCTTGATTAAAATAATACACCGTGTATTTATGCGTGAGATATTTATCATCCGGGTTTTTCACGCTTTCTTCTATATTGATGGTAAAAGCCATGCGCGGCGTGGTGCGGTTGATCTGCTGAATCCGCCCATCCTTAATACGGTAAAATGATTTCATTCCATCTCCGCCCATGCTGACAATACGGCCCAGGGGATGAGTTCCCTCATCGCCAAAAGACAACTGGTATTTACCATCGGACTCTTCAAACGTTCTGGGCCCGCGATGGCTGACAATGGAGGTCATGTTTTCAACAAGAAACCCCTTGGCTTTTTCATCCTGAATCGTGGTTTCGATTTCCTTGACATTTTTTGCGGTGACGGTTCCTTTTTCTTCCTTGCCGTTGATGTTCACCGTGACATCCGCCGTGAAGCCGGGAAACCCAGCCGGCCAGCGGGCGGTGTTTCCGAAAACTTCCTTCAGCGCCGCGCGAGCATCGGCATTGTCATCCTGAGTTGTTTCTACATCTTTTTCTTTGGTATAGGTTGCCATTAATTCTTCTCTCCTGATGAGTTATTTTTTTGGAATTGAAATTCTTATGGCTTCATAAGAGGATTTCAATTTTAGCTTTTTTCCTCAACCCCTGTAAATAGCGCCCTACCTTTTCCTGTGCTTTTTCCATGAACAAATGTTTCTGAATGGCCACTTCCATTTCAGCATAAGGCGCCTGTTCCGCAGGTTTGATTTCGACGAGTTTGATCAAGTGATAACCATAAGACGTTTTCACAACATCGCTGGTATCCCCTGCCTTCATCTTTGAAATGGCGGCATCAAATTCCGGGTCGAACACTCCCTTATAGATAAAATCGAGGTCGCCGCCATTTGGGGCGCTACCGGCATCGTGCGAGTATTTTTTCGCCAGCTCCGAAAAATCGCCGCCCGCTTTCAATTCCTTAAGGATGTCATTGATCTTCTTTTCCGCTACCTTATCCAATTCTTCCTGGCGTGCATGCAATTCTTTTTCGGTGGATTTCTTAACCAGTTCCGGCGGATAAACAGCAATGAAAATATGACTGGCGCGAAAGGCGTCGGGCCGGAAAAACTTTTCCTTATTACCCTCATAATATTTTTTAACGTCCTCGTCCGTAATTTTAACTTTCCCACGGACCTGATCGTCGATCAATTTTTTCGCCGTGAGGTCCACTTTAATGGATTCCTTCAATTCGTCCTCGGTCAATCCCCTGGCCTTGAGAGCCTTATCGAACTCTTCTTTATCCTTATAAGGTTCCCTAATGCCCATTAATTCTTTATCCACCAATTCCGGGTCCACTTTTACCTGTTGGGATTTTCCTTCCTGGTTAACCAGCTCGCGGACGATTTCCTTGTCGATGATGGCCATGATGATCGTACGTTGTTCGTCCGGGGAGAAATTTTTCTGGTTTTCCCGCATGGCGCGATTCAATTGAAAAGCAATGATTTTAGATTCGATTTCCACTCCATTGACAGTTGCGACTACCTTTGGAAGAGAAACTTCGCCATCTGCTTTTTTAGAATCCGCTTCTGCGAAAACAATCACCGGCGTCAAACCAAGAACGAACAGGGTAAGAGCCACTACCAGCCCTCTTTGCATTGTTACGGGCATCCACAACCTCCAACATAATATGGTAAATGAAACAATCCGGCCTTAAGCCAAGTAAAACGTATGATTATAAGGAAAGATTACCATTGTTGGCGAAACCTTGCAATGCCAAGAGAAACAGGATGCGTTAATATTTGAACCCGTTCTCAATCTGGTAATTCAGACCAGCGAAGCTTTCATCGGCAAACCCTTTAAAACTGAATACACCTTTTAACAGTTCAACAATAAAGACCATTTTTTCATTAGCTTTGGCCAATCTCTCCTCGTTGACGCAGACGAGGGAATATGGGACAATCCCTGCAAATCCAGCGTAATGTTTCCTACATGAATTTCACTCGTAATCCCATTTTCATAAAAATTCCGTACCTTTGCCTGTTCATCTCCGGGATGGCGAGCCTGATCTACGAACTGGTCTGGATACGACAGTTGACCTTGATCTTTGGCGGCACGTTGTTTGCTATCAGCGCCGTATTGTGTGCCTTCATGCTGGGCCTTGCCCTGGGAGCCTGGGGAATCGTTCGTTTTCTCAATTGGCAAAAACAGCGTGGAAAAAACATCAACCCGATACTTCTGTACGGAATTCTGGAAGGCTTGATCGGGCTCTACGGCCTGGGCTTTCCTCTCGGACTGGGACTTCTGGAAAAAATATATCCCCTGGCTCTGGCAGGTGCTGTTGAGTCCGGTACGTTTCTGCACCTCATCGAATTTTTCCTCAGCACCCTGCTCATGTTGCCGCCCACTCTGCTGATGGGCGCAACGCTCCCTCTCATCGGCAGTTGGTCGATTGGCGATAAAGCACATAGGATTTTTTCACGCATGTCCCTGCTCTACAGCCTGAACACCTTCGGCGCGGTCGTCGGCTGTCTGTACACGCAACTGTTCGCCATCGAGCATTTTGGAATCCGGGCCACGAACTGGTCGGCAGTCGCCATGAATGCCCTGGTATTTTTCCTCTGCTATGCCTACCGGGGAGAAACGATAGAAAGCAAAAAATCATCTCAACCCGTTAAAAAGGTGGATCAACGGAAAGTTCAAGATGACGAACCGGCTCCGACGCGAGCCCTCAGCCTACTGCTTCTCGGAATCTTCATCTATTCGGGAATGGTCTCTCTCTCCAGCGAAATTCTGTGGACGCGGGTATTGGTCTTCCCCATGGGAAGCACGCTTTATTCCTTCGCCTTGATCCTGGCGACGTTTCTTTTCAGCATCGCTCTCGGCAGTTTGATCGCTGAAAAACTACTGGGCAACTCCCGTTGGGTTTTAAAATTCCTGCTGATCGAGATGGCCATCGGCATTCTGGCGATTGGCATTCTTCCTTTGCTTGAGCAGATTCCCGAATGGACGGCACAAGCCGACACTTTATTTTACGACCTGGAAAACACAGCGGGACGAACGCTGTTTGTCCGTTCACTGTTTGCCTTCGCGCTGATGCTGCCGCCCACTCTCGGGTTCGGCATGCTGTTTCCGCTCGCCAACCGCATTCATTTATCACTGTTCGGCACGGTCACAGGCACCTTGGGCAACAGCTATGCTTTCAACACCATGGGCGCGGTTCTGGGAACGGTTTTGACCCCTTTCGTGTTCATTCCCCTGTTCGGCATCCGATACTCATTGTTCCTTATTTTTGCCCTGCTCATCCTTTTGTCTGCGGTGGCGCTGGCGCTCCACAGGGGCGGACGCCCGGCACAATACGCCGTCGCGCTGTCCGTGTCCGTGCTCCTGGTTACCGGCGGTTACTCCTGGTCGCAACCGACCGTATCGACTGGGCGTTTGGGCGAACACAATCTGGCGCGGACGGAGATTAACGTTCCCAAGGATCAGATGCGTCTTCTGGATTACAAGGAAGGCGATTTCACCACACTCAGTGTCGTTGAGGATGTGAAGTCGGGCGCGCGCACGCTTTATGTGAACGGCTTCAGTACGGCAACGGTGTCCGAATCCATCGGCGGCAGCGCATATATGCAGGCGATGGGATTCGTGCCGATGGCGTTGCACCCTAATCCTAAACGCGCGCTGGTGGTTTGTTTCGGGACCGGCAACACGTTGGGCACAGTGTCTTTATTCCCCGGCGTGAAAGTCGATGGCGTCGAGATCGACCGCAACGTTCTGTCGTTCGCTAAATGGTTTTCCCGCTGGAACCACAACGTGCTGGAGAAACCAAATACCCGCATCATTGTGCAGGACGGACGCACTTTTACCCGTTGGACGGAATCTAAATACGACGTGATCACTCTGGAACCGATGTCGCCCGTTCAGGCGGGTGTGGTTAATCTGTATTCAAAAGAATTTTACGAGCAGGCGCTGGACCGGTTGAACCCGGATGGGCTCATGATGCAATGGCTCCCTCTGCATCTGGTCGGGCCGGAAGACGCGCAGGCGATCATCAAAACTTTTCAAGAAGTGTATCCTCATACATCGGTGTGGAACAGTTTTTTAACGCGCATCGTTCTGCTGGTGGGGTCCCGGCAACCCATTCGGTTGGACAAACACCGTTTTGATGACCTGATGCAAGTGCCCGCATTGAAAGAATCCGCCGCTCAAATGGGCGTCCGTTCCTTGATCGACCTGACGGATTTTTTCATCACCGATGGCGAGCGGCTGAAACCTTTGCTTGAAGGATCGCCTGTGATAACCGACAACCACCCTCTTCTGGAATTTTCTCCAGTCACTTTGCTTCCGCCGCTCAAGTGGGAGACCGATGAAAGTTTTCTCAACCTCCTGCGCTACCGGGCCGACCAACCCCCGCCTGTCACCGGCTTGTCCTCGATAGAGAAGGAGGCATTACAGAGAGATTTTGCAACCCGGACGGCGCAACGGTTCTCGGTGTTTTCCCGCCGCTACCACGGCCCCGGCGAAGAAGCGTTCGCCACGAGAAATTATCCGGCAGGCATGGAGGCCCTACGTATTTATCTGGATGGAAAAAAAGATGCGCCCATCAGTTTGAAAGACGCAACATGGAAGGATTAAAAGAAGAACTTGACAGGATTGACAGGATAAAATCTGGGAAAATTAGGAAACCGCAAAGGAAAGAAAATTTGAATCCCTCCTCACCTCAATCCTCTCCTCTCAGAGGAGAGGAAATACTTATGAAAACCTTTCCACAGCAACACCCTAAGGGTGACGCCGTAAAGAACACAGAAAAACCAAGAGATAAATTTAATCCCTCTCCCCTGGCAGGGGAGAGGCTAGGTGAGGGGTCGTGAATAGCCTGTTAAAACATGGTAGAAAAAAATATCCGTTTCTACCGCAAAGGCGCAACACCCGCAGGGTAACGGCACAAAGAAACCCAGGGCAAAATAAAACCCTCTCCCCTTAGAAGGGAGAGGGTTTATAAGAGTCTCACGTCAGCAGAATCAGTCGTTGCGCTCTGTGATTTCAATCAGGTGGTAGCCGAACTGGGTTTTCACCGGACCATGCACTTTGCCCACTTCGTCTTTGAAAACCACTGCGTCAAATTCAGGAACCATCTGACCGGGGCGGAACTCGCCCAACCCGCCGCCGTCATTACCGGACGGACATTTAGAATGCTGCTTGGCGGCATCGGCGAAATCCAAACCGCCTTCAATTTCCTGTTTCAATTTATTGCATTCATCTTCGGATTTAACAAGGATGTGACGGGCACTGGCGGAAGCCATGATTGTTTCCTTTCAATTACGAAACGTTGAGCAAGCGCAACATTTGATAGAATTGCCCAACGTCACTGATTAACAAACTAGTTTGAATTATTCCATAATTTTACCCATCATAATAGGGAGTGTCAACCCTGTGTTGTGGGAGATTCTTTTTCTCTGCGCCCTTTGCGCCGTCATCCCTTAGGTGTTGCGGTGAAAAAGGATTTTATCCTGTTCATCCTGTCAATTTTTTTTACCCCACCACACTTCGACAGGCTCAGTGTGACAAAGAAAATCCCCCCGGCCCCCTTCATAGAAGGGGGAGTTTTTAATTTGTGTGCATAATGTTCATCTGTGGATTCATTTTACCCCTCCCGACCTCCCCTTCATACGGGGAGGAGTTATAAAATTCCCCTCCTAACGAAGGAGGGGTCAAGGGAGGTTATTTAAAACAACTTCTCTTGCGAGCCTTGTTGCGGTGGCAGGATGCCAAAATGTTCGTAGGCCATTTGGGTGGCGACGCGTCCTCTTGGGGTGCGGTGGATGAAGCCGGATTGCATGAGATAGGGTTCCAGCACGTCTTCTATGGTGTCTTTTTCTTCGCTGATGGAGGCCGCCAGGCTTTCGATGCCCACGGGACCGCCGTTGAATTTCTCGATCAGGGTGAGAAGCAGTTTGTGGTCCATTTTGTCTAACCCCTTGGCATCAACTTCCAGCATTGCCAGTGATTTTTGCGCCACGTCGCGGACGATCACGCCATCGGCCCTGACCTGAGCGTAGTCCCGTACCCGGCGTAGCAGGCGGTTGGCGATGCGCGGTGTGCCGCGTGACCGGCGGGCGATTTCCCTGGCTCCATCCGGTTGAATGGGGATGTCTAGGATGGCGGCAGAGCGTGTGACGATGATTTCCAGCTCCTGCTCAGTGTAATAGTCCAGCCGATGCACGACACCAAAGCGGTCGCGCAGTGGGGATGTCAAGAGGCCCGCCCGTGTGGTGGCGCCAACCAGGGTGAATGGCGGCAAGTCCAGCTTGATGGACCGCGCACTCGGCCCCTGCCCTATCATGATATCCAGCTTGAAATCTTCCATCGCCGAGTACAACACCTCTTCGATGACGTTGGACAGGCGATGAATTTCGTCGATGAATAAAATGTCACCTTCCTTGAGGTTGGTGAGCAGAGCGGCGAGGTCGCCGGATTTTTCGATCACCGGACCCGACGTGCTTTTTAGATTCGCCCCCATCTCGACGGCGATGATGTTGGCGATCGTCGTTTTGCCAAGCCCCGGTGGCCCGTAAAACAGGGCGTGGTCGAGCGCATCGCCGCGCATGCGGGCGGCGGAGATGAAAATTTTCAGGTTCTCCTTGACCTTCTCCTGCCCGACGTAGTCGTCGAAACTGGACGGACGCAGTTTGTTGTCGTATTGAGTTTCTTCTATTTCGATGCTGGAATCGAGGACGCGGTCTTCGTTCATAACTTCTTCTCGGTTTTCAGGACAGGACGTTTAGGCTTTCTTTGATCAAATTTTCCAACTCGCAGGATTTCCCGTTCTTTTCCCAAATGGATTTAACGGTTTTTTCGGCTTGCGGTTTCTTGTATCCCAGGTTGACGAGGGCCGACACCGCATCGTCCACAACCCCTCCTGTGGGTATAGCTTGCTCCCCATCGGGAAAAAATTCAATCGTAATATCTTTCAACTTGTCTTTCAATTCCAGGGTCAGCCGTTCGGCGGTCTTCTTCCCCACTCCAGGGATGGTGGATATTCTGGCGACATCGTTTTCCAGGATGGCGGTCATAAAATCCACAGGCTGCATTCCCGAAAGTATGGACAGGGCCAGCTTGGGCCCGACTTTACTGATGGAGATCAGTTTTTCAAAAATCAACTGCTCTTCACTGGTGAGAAAGCCAAACAGTTTGAAGGCATCCTCACGCACATGGGTGTGGATTTTCAGAAAAACCGCTCCCCCTGATTCGGGCAGGGCGTAAAACGTGGAAAGCGACACGAACACCTGATAGCCGACGCCGTTCACATCCACCACCACGTAAACCGGAGATTTGTAGCTGAGCGTTCCTTTCAGGTGTGCAATCATCGGGAGCGGTGCATTTGCAGGCGATTTTGGCTTTGCCCGGTGTGCAAATGGCAGATGGCCACGGCCAGAGCGTCCGAGGCATCGAAAGGCTCGGGTTTCTCTTTGAGTCCGAGCAGGGCCGTCACCATGTCCTGCACCTGGATTTTGTCGGCGCGACCGTAACCGACCACGGACTGCTTGACCTCCAGTGGGCTGTATTCGGCAATGGCGATATTCTGGTTGGCGGCGGCAAGCAGGGTGACGCCGCGCGTCTGCCCCAGTTTGAGAGCCGACTTTACGTTGTTGGCGAAGAATAAATCCTCAACCGCCACCACGTCCGGCGAAAACTCCAGGATCACAGTGACCAGTTCATTGTAAATCAATTTCAGCCGTTCCGGGAACGCCTGTTTGGCTTTAGTGCGCACGGCCCCCCAGTGAACGACACGCGGTTGCCCCTTGATCTCTTCGACCAGGCCGTAGCCGGTGCAGTTGCTTCCGGGGTCGATTCCCATGACGCGCATACTATTTAACCTGAGTGTGATGTATCGAAGTGAATGTAAAAAAAGTGCGGGATGATTCCGCCGGTGAAGAAGGTGGATGCAATTTTTAAATCGAATTTCAGAGTGGAAAAGTTCCTGGCCTACCCTCTCGTCCTTGAGCCGTTACAGATCGTTTTCGATGGCCGCCATGACCTCATCCGAGATATCGAAATTGGAGTAAACCTTTTGCACGTCGTCGTTGTCTTCCAGGGCATCGATCAAACGCAACACCTGCTTGCAGTTTTTTTCGTCCACAGAAATGGTGTTTTGCGGAATGCGAGTCAACTCGCAAACTTCCATTGCGACGCCTTTATCCTCGAGAGCTTTGCGAACCTCTTCCAAACTCTCCACCGAGGTGATGATTTCATAATGCGCATCGGTGGTTTTCATATCCTCCGCGCCGGCGTCAAGAGCCAGTTCAAATAATTCATCCTCATTTTTTTCACTTTTAGCAACGGAGATAAATCCCTTGCGCTCGAACATCCAGGCGACGCATCCATTTTCGCCCATATTGCCGCCACGCTTGCCAAGTATAGCCCGGAGTTCACTGACGGTGCGGTTTTTATTGTCGGTCATCACTTCCATAAAAATCGCCGTCCCGCCAGGGGCGTAACCTTCATAGGTCAATTCCTCATAGTGGACGCCTTCCAGCTCGCCGGTGCCTTTTTTGATGGCGCGGGTGATGTTGTCTGCCGGCATGTTGGCGCCTTTGGCTGTCAGGATCGCAGTGCGAAGACGCGGGTTGCCTTCAGGGTCGCCGCCGCCCATGCGTGCCGCAACGGTGATTTCCTTGATGATCTTGGTGAATATCTTGCCGCGCTTGGCGTCAGTCGCGCCTTTTTTGTGCTTGATACTGGCCCACTTGGAATGTCCGGACATAGCTCTTAAAACCCTTGAAGTTAATGATTCTGGGGATAATTTAGCATAGAATCATTTTATGGACAAGCGCAGGACCGGCCCTGATGACATACCATGAAAAAATGGCTATGATAAAGTGACTTTCCTTCAAACGGCCTCCTTAAGGAGTAAAAATTGGAACCAGAACCCGTAGAAATATCCGTTTCAGGAAAAACAATCAAAGCCCGTGCCGGGGAAACCATCGTGCATGCGCTTTGGGCGGCCAAAATGGGAGATGCCGTCAAGACCGGCTGTGTCGGTGGCGTCTGCGGCGCTTGCACCGTCACCATACGATTTCAAGACGGGCGACCCGGTGGAACCGACCTCGCCTGTCTTCGGCCTGTGGAAGAAGGCATGGAGATATTCCCCTGCCCGGTGGAATCCATTGCCCCCATCGCCCCGTCTCTGGACCCCACAGTGGAGAATTTACAGGCGGCGTTTCCAACTCTCAACCGTTGCACCAAATGCGGAAGCTGTACCTCCGCCTGCCCGATGAGCATCCCGGTGATGGACTCGGTACTGAGAATGCAGGACGGCAAATTTGACGACGTATCAGAGGATTTCACCACCTGCATCCATTGCGGGTTGTGCCGTTTCGTCTGTGAAGACAAGGTCCAGCCGCACAATATGGGCCTGTGGGTACGACGATCGCTGGGAATGAGCCGCGACAACCCGTCTTTGGATCAAAATTTTCTTTCACAAAAAATGTCTCTTCATAACATAGAAGAAGATCAAAATTCCCCCTCACCTGAATCCTCTCCCCCATTGGGGGAGAGGAAAAACCCCTTTCTCCCTTGTCATCCTGAGCCTGTCGAAGGAGGGGAGAAGGCTGGAATGAGGGGCTCTCCCGCATCTGCAATTGTCTCCTCTCCAAACGATGACAAAGCCGAACGGGAGTGGAGTTACCTTTTCACGGGAGATCATCAGGAACGGCTGGAGCGGGCAAAACATTTCAGAGAACACGGGAGTATCGCGCAATGATGGAGTGGGCCAAAGATTCTCTGGAAAAAATTACGGCGACCCGGCAAGAACGTTCCCAACAACCTGCCCCAAAACTCTCGGAACAGGAAGCGGAAGCTCTGCTCAATGAATTTCATCCTGATTATCTTGGCATGGAACGAACGGTGGGTGTGGGTCCCAACGCGGGAACACAGAAATTTCCCCTGGAACTGGCGGAGCTTCTGGAGTCGGACAGCCCCCTGCCCGCGAATTTTGAACCCGTCATCGACATCACCACCGATGTATTGATTCTGGGTGGCGGCGGAGCCGGTGTCTCGGCGGCGCTTACCTTGGCGGAATCCGGTCTTTCCGTTCATCTGGCCACCAAATTGCGTCTGGGCGACGCCAACACAGTCATGGCCGAAGGCGGCATTCAGGCGGCTATAGGACCAAAGGATTCCCCGCGTCGGCATTTTGCGGATTCCTATGTGGGCGGACACGGCAACAACGACCCGGAATTGCTGCGCTTTCTTTGCGGAGAGGGGCCGGCAAGTATCCGCTGGCTGAGTCGCCTCGGGTGCCTGTTCGATCAAAATGAAAACGGAACCTTTCGGTTCCGGTCTGGAGGCGGCACCTCCATCCCCCGAGTGCTGGCCTGCCGGGACTACACCGGGCTTGAAATCATGCGCGTCTTAAAAGACGCGGTGCGGCTAACCCCGACCCAATTTCTCGAAGACCATGCGGCGGTGGAACTTTTAGACGACGGCAAGGGCCAGGTCACAGGCGCGGTGCTCTGGGACCGGGCTTCAGGAAAACTGGTAACGGTCTCCGCCCGCGCGGTCATTTTGGCCACTGGCGGCAGTGGCCAGTTGCGCCTGCAAGGATTCCCCACCAGCAACCACCTCGGAGCCACCGGCGACGGGTTAATCTTAGCCTACCGCCAGGGCTGTCAATTGATCCACACCGACAGTTTCCAGTACCATCCTTCCGGTTCCTGTTACCCGGAAGCCTTGGCCGGGCAGTTGGTCACTGAATCCATCCGCTCCATCGGCGCTCAACTGCTCAACGTTCATGGGCAAAGGTTCATCGACGAGATGACCTACCGGGATGTCGTGGCGGGAGCCATCATCCGGGAAGTGGCGGAAAACAGGGGCGTGCAAACCCCGACCAAACGGGCCGGGGTCTGGCTGGACACACCGCTCATCGAGTTGAATAAAGGGCAAGGAACCTTGCGCCGTCAATTTCCGGGCCTCATCCACCGTTTTGAGCGTTATGGCATCGACCCGGCCATCGACCCGATTTTAGTCTACCCCACCCTGCATTATCAGAACGGCGGCATCAAAATAGACCCCTGCTGCCAAACGGAGGCAAAAGGGTTGTGGGCCGCAGGCGAAGTGACGGGAGGTCTGCACGGAAGCAATCGCCTGATGGGAAATTCACTGCTGGACATCACTGTATTTGGCCGCCGCGCCGCGCAATCCGTATTACAGGAGATTCCTGAACGGCGGGCTGTAACTCTTTCAGCGCTGAACAAGTATCGGCAAGAACTGAAAAAAATTCCCCACGCCCCCGAAACAACCGCACCGCAATTTTTCCCGCTGGCATCCAATATGAAGTTTCAACTGACGGAAGAAACCTCGAAAGAAAAAAAAGAGTCGTATCTAGCGGATGCCACATCGGAGAAAAAAAAATTCGAACCGCCCGATCCTTTTGCCGGGAAATGGGGATAAAATTTTCTTAAGGGTATCTCTAAAAATTGACTAAATGCTCCTAATCGTCAACTTAAGGAGATGGCTTTGTTTTAGTGGAACAGGCTTTCCAGCCTGTTCGCACGGGCTAGAAAGCCCGTGCCACCAATATAAGAAATCCTTGTACAGTGTTCGATTTCCTGTAATAAACTAATTTTTAGAGATGCCCTTAAGGAACTCTCTCAAGGAAAATTCTAACTATCCAAATTTACTGCGCCCCGTCCGTTCTCTTAAAGGACAGCTTGAATCATGGACCTCACTATTCTTAATTTGTACTGGATAAAAATCGGCGCTTCTCTCCTGATATTCATTGGCTTGATGGGTCTGTTTTTCCGGCAAAGCCGGAAGCAGGCTGAGGGGAACGGTGGAGCTTCCATACGATCCAAAGTCGAAAAGCTGGGAGAGGACTACACTCTATTGAGCGGCGTTGTGGTTCCGGCGCTTAGAGGAATGAGTCGCATCGATCACGTCATCGTTTCCTGTTACGGAATTTTTGTCCTGACCGTCCAGAATGAACCGGGCCGGGTCCGGGGCAGAGTCAACGACGAAATGTGGGAAATTAAGTCCGGGAGACAACAGGGCGCACTATACAACCCTCTCTGGGAAAACAGAAAATGGGTGAACGCTCTGGAAAAACATCTCGGAAAAAACCCCTTCATCCCCGTGGTGGTGTTCACGCAGGCGAAGCTGAAAAGTAATTTCGGCGCAAACGTGATTCCTCTTTCGCGTTTACCGGGCTTTATCAAAAAATACGACAAAGCCCGTCTTTTCTCAGACAAGGTGGAAGTCATCCTGGAAAAATTAAAAACCAGTGAGTCTGACAATTGAAATGGCCATCCTTTAACTTACGGCCTACCTCGCACAAGTGAATGGCAAATCATTTCATCATTTGGCCATATGGACATCCATCTGCGGATAAGGAATGGAAATCCCATTCTCGTCAAAGGCCAGCTTGATCCTTTCGTTCAAATCAAACTTGACGGGCCAGTAGTCACCGCTATTGACCCAGGGACGCACGTTGAAGTTGACGCTGTTGTCTCCCAGTTCACCCACGGCTATCAGAGGTTCGGGATCTTTCAAAATCCTCTCATCGGATTCCAGGATAGCCTTGATAACTTCCTTTGCCTTGCGGATGTCATCGCCATAGCCAATACCAAATACCATATCGATGCGTCGCGTCGCCCGCGCCGAGAAGTTAGTGATCGTTCCGCCGTAAATAGCTCCGTTGGGAACGATCACTTCCCGGTTATCTGGAGTCTTCAATACGGTATTAAATATTTTTATGGTCTCAACCGTTCCCGACGTTCCGCCCGCATCCACATAATCACCAGCCTTAAACGGACGAAAAATAATCAGCATGACGCCGGCGGCAAAATTCTGCAAAGAACCTTGCAGAGCCAGACCGACCGCCAAACCTGCCGCCCCCATTAAGGCAATCAATGAAGTGGTGTCAACTCCCAGTCTATCCAGAGCCGCAACGATTATGAATAGAGTTAAAACGGCACTGACAATCGAACTGATGAAATTGATTAAAATTTCTTCCATTTTAGCTTTGGCCAGCAGTTTTTCCACCAAGGACACGATGATACCGGCTACCATTCGTCCGATAATAAATACCGCCAGTGCCAAAGAAATGTTTATGCCCCAGGGAACGATGTAGGTGTTTGTGAGTTTTTCCAAATCGAATGATTCAAGTAGATTCATTTTCTCCCTCAAGTTAAAAATGACTAATTATGTTGGGCGAACGCCCATTTTGGAATTTAAAGCCAACTCTCTAGCTCATCATCGTAAGACATTAGCAGATTACTCATTTCTCCTTTCAAAAAAACAGTTTTTTCTTGCCACGATTATTAAGGGCATCAGGCTGGGAAAAGTAAAAGTTAAAAGAGAATTTTCGTATATTTGCGGGATAAAAAAAAGGCCACCCGAATGGGCGGCCCTGGGGATTGCTATTTAACGGGAGAAACCATGCAACAATAAAATAATGTTACTGAAACAGCAAAATCGGTCCTGCTCACACTCTTTCACCTGCCTTGATAAAACAACAACCCCCGCTCCTGAAGCCAGATCAGGAGCTTTTATTATGGTATTGGATGCAATTGAGGGGATAAAGTTTTTAATTTTGCAGGCCCCCCGTCCCTGGGAAAAACCTTCCTTCCCGCCAACTACAGGGAAAAATCCACGAGAATGGCATCGGCCGCAAACTGTCTCAATGCCGCCGCAACATCAAATTTCGGGTCCGCTGAAAGCGCGGCATCGCTCGCGGATGACAAATCTCTCCCGACCCGCAGGGAGGTCAAAAAAGCCCATTCCGCCGCTGTCACCGGCTGAAGAACCGCTTGATACGCTTCTCTCCTCACCAGAATGGCCACCCCACCCTGATCCAGGTCGATGACAGGATCACCGGAATAATCCTCCTGGTTGGTTTGCCAAATTAAATGGACGGGGTAATCTGAGAAAATCAAGCGGGTGGCGGGATGCAGATGAAATTTCAAATGTCCGATCTGGTCTTCGGGAACCTCGGCCAGACGATTAAGTTTCAGGGGTGGATGATCCGCAGAAAAAAACACCTCATTGCAGGCCCACTCCAGTCGAGCCACATCGGGCAGATAGGTCAATTTCGCGGCCTCAGGCAGATTCGGCAAAAATTCGGCCATTTCCCGGCCAAAATTATGCAGGTTTCCGCTTTTGGATGGAGTTTGACGAATAAATTCTGCCGCCAGGTACTCAAAAAAATCGGCGCCGACAAGTTTGACAATCACCGGATAAGCCATTTTAAGGGCATCGGTCAGGCATCCGAAAACATTATTGCGGTAGATATCCACCCGGCGCTCGGGGCTCAACTCCCCCGGCACAAGGTTCAGCAAAAATTTCGCCCCATCGCCGCTGAATATGGCTTCAGCAAACCCCAATTGCAGTTCACTGAGAGCAGGCATGATTCTCCCTCAGGATGGCATCGGCCTTACCCGCTTCGGCAAACAATACGGACAGCTCCGGGACATCCGTATCCCACTCGATCAGGGTGGGAACATTGCCAAACCATTTCAGCGTTTGCCGATACAGATCCCACACCTCTTCCCAGACCGGTTGGCCGTGGGTGTCGATCAAACAATCGCCATTAGAGTCAAACCCGGCCAGGTGAATTTCCCGGACTGCGTCTATCGGAATAGACAGGAAATAACTTGCCGAGTCAAATTTTTGGTTCATCGCATTCACATAAATGTTATTCACATCCAGCAAAATTCCGCAACCTGTACGGCGGGAGACTTCGGCGATGAAATCCCACTCGGCAATGGTGGAATGCTTGTATTGCAGGTAGTTGCAAACATTTTCGATCAAAAGGGCGCGGCCTAGAAATTCCTGCGCCTGATCAACGCGCGTACAGAAATGATCCAGGGCCTCCTCCGTATAAGGCAACGGCAACAGGTCGTTTAAAAAGCGACCGTTCACCGACCCCCAGCATAAATGCTCGGAAACCAGATCCGGTTCAAATCGTTCGATGAGAGATTTGAGATGGCCCAGATGAACCCGATTCAGTGGGTCTGTAGACCCAAGAAACAGACCCACACCGTGCAGGCTCAGGGGATAGTGAGGGCGAATTTTTTCCAGGTAGAAAAGCGGTTGACCGCCGTCGCTGAAAAAATTTTCGCTGTGAACCTCCAGCCATCCTATCGGGGGCAGGGTTTCAAGAATTTCCCGGTAATGCCGGGCCCGCAACCCGATTCCGGCTTTCGCCGGAATCGGGCCTGGGAATTTTGTGTCGAAATCGTTCATCCCGCCTTGGTGGAACCGCCCACGATTTTGGCGAAGGTCCCGTGAGGAACCACGAGGAAGGAATCCTTCTCGCCATCGGCTTTGGCTTTTCCCTTGCATCCATGTATTCCGCTTTTGCAATCATTCATTCCTGCCTTGGCAATACCATAGCAATGCTCGCCTTCCATCTTCATTTTTTCATGCTTGTCACCAGCCATGGAAGGGGTTCCAGCGACCAGGAATCCAAGAGCGACCACCCCTGCAACTGCCGAGCGCAGAGCAATATTTTTTTTCATGAGACCTCCATCAATTTACAGATTTATAAAAAAACCGTGAACTATCGAACTGGAGTCAAGTCGGGAGGGTTTCGCCATCCTTACAGTTTTGTTTGCGATTATTTATGCTCAGCCCCAGACTTCCTGGAAGCGGTCAAAAAATTCGTCATTGAGGGGAGTTGTGCCGAGGAGGGAGGGTTTTTGGTAGGTGCTAAAACCATGAAAATCACGGCTACCAGTCACGATCAAACCAAACTGGTTGGCAAGATCCGTGTAAAACTCGACCTGGTGGGTTTTTTCATGGTAGGGGTAAAGGCATTCCAATCCCAGCAGGCCAAACGATTTCAATTCTTCCACTTGACCGGGGACATCCTCATAATCCCTTCCCTTGCCTGGATTGTACAGGGAATAGGTCCTCTCCCCTGGGTGCGCCACAACGGGAATACCCTCACTTTTTCGGATCAAAGCGATGGCGGTTTTAGCATCGAGGTTCTGGCGTTCCACGTTATATTCAACCAGATATTTCTCAAACGCCTGCCCGGTCGAGGAAACGATCCCCAGACGCACCATTTCCCTTGCCAGATGCGGTCTTGCCAGCACACCCTCCGCCGCTTTTCTGACATTCTCAAACAGGATTTTTCCCTTGAACCGCTCCGGCACCACTTCGTTGATGCGATCCACCATTTCCAGCATCCGTCGTTCACGTTTTTCCGACATCGCGGCAACTATTTTCAACAGCTCTGCATCAATGGATTCCAGAGATTTAAAATAGGCCAGGAGATGAATGTTGAAGTCACGGTACCGGGTGGTGATCTCTATCCCCGGAAAAGCGGAAATACCGGTGCCCTCCGCCGCCTGGATAAATTCCTCAATCCCCGAAAAAGTGTCGTGGTCGGTCAGGGAAAGAATGGAAACGCCATTTGTCCGGGCGATGCGGACCAGTTCGGTGGGAGTAAACTCCCCGTCCGAAAATGTCGAATGCATGTGGATTTCAGATTTTCTCATGAGTCCTTAGATTTTATCAGGGATGATTGAAGTATCCAAAGCTTTTCGGGATTTTCATTATTGGCTCGGGTCCCCCCCTGTCATTATTGAGTGTTTTTAATTGCAAAATCTCTTAAATATGATTTTTTGAACATCCTCATAGAGGCATTAGGTCAATAAAAATCCAAAGAAATGGCGGGTTAAGATACATTGCTTTGCCTGATGATTTTAGATAATCTTGTAAATGATAAGCTCATGGAAAAAATAAATGATCCCCGCCCCAAGGGGCGGGGTATTTAAAGGTAGTTTTTTTATAACCTCCCCTAACCCCTCCTTGCAAAGGAGGGGAATGTGAAAGGAAACCCCGTAGCAGAGCTACGAGGAATTCTTTTGATTAAAGGATCATTTGTGAATATTTTTAAGACTCTCCTCCCTTTGAACCCTCTGACAAGAAAAATGAACGTCCTGCTTTTTTGGGCCGTTGTGACCGTTTCTGGATCGGGCATGGCCGCTTCAAAGGCAACTGATCCTGAAAATGAGCCCCGACAGATCCTCATCGTTTATTCAGGCAATACCCTCGGTGAATTGAAACCCTGCGGTTGTTCCAAGGAGGAAGATCAGGGGGGCATCGAGCGCCGGATGGGTTATATGGAAGCGGTCCGAACCCGCGCAAAAAACACACTGATCGTTGATACCGGTGACAACTTCAAGGAACCCACCCGCCAGGGAAAAATTAAAGCCAAGTACCTGATGCAAGCCATGAGTGAGATGAAATATGACGCAGTGACTTTTGGCGATCACGATTTCGTTTACGGGAATGCTTTTATCAGCGAGCAGGAAGGAATTCCCTGGGTTTTGAGTAATATGGAGTCCTCCCTGCCCATCGCCAAGGTACGGGTCAAAGCTTTCGGTGAAAATTTAAACGCGGCAGTGATCGCTGTCGCCGACCCGGATCTGCTTTACGGAAGCCATCATTCAGAGATGCAGGTGACAAATCCCAAAGAAGCGGTGGAATCACAAATCCGTGCGCTTGCAAAAACAAAAACCCCTGATCTTATCGTGCTTCTCACCCATATGGACCGGGACAAGGCCCTGCGCTATCTGGATATTGAAGGTGTCGATGTGGTGATCAACGGCCATATAGAAAAAGATACAGATGCCATTGACATGAACCCAGTGCTTAAAAACGGTAAAATTTTTGTCCAGCCGGGTCCCAGAGGACAAAAAATGGGCGAACTGCTGGTCACCTTTGAGGTTCAGCGAAAAGGTTCGCATGACAACCAGAAAACGTTGTCTGGCGTGAGTAAACCCGCCCTCCGCGAAGGAGTGGACTCGCAGGGACAAAAATCGTTTGCACAAAAAATGATCCCCCTGGGTTCCAGGGTTGCCATCAGCCCGAAAATGACCGCATTATACGAAGTCTACAACCAAGAGGTCGAGGAACTGTTCTTCACCTCCTTATCCCAACGCAAGAATAATAAGAAAAAATTGTTTGCGACGGAAACGGTATGCAAAACCTGTCATCCCAAAGCCCATAAAACCTGGCAACATTCCCGCCACGGAAAGGCTTATAATACGCTGAGAAAGGTCAACAAGGCTTTTGACCCTGAATGCCTCGCGTGTCACGTCACCGGGTGGAATCAAGCGGGAGGGTTTATCAGTGAAATCGACACGCCCGAGCTTGAAAACGTTCAATGCGAGGTTTGTCATGGGCCGGCGTTGAACCACTCCGAAGCCCCGGCGGCGGGATTCGGCCAGAATGCTCGGCAAGCCTGCAAAAACTGCCACGTCAAAAACCATAGTCCCCGGTTCAACTTCGATACATACTGGGAAAAAATTAAACATTAACAGCACGGGGGCCTTATCAATTGTTTTTTTGGATTTAGCGTATCAACAGCTTAAAGTAAGCGCCTGGCCCTTTGTCCCAATTGAGCTTATCCTGGCGCCCTTAATGTAAAATTTTAAGTTATAATTCTATATATTAATTTTGAAGATCTTGAGGAGATACTCATGAAACACATTTTCGCCATTCTGCTTGCACTCGCTTTCCTGATCCCAGCGCCTTCGTTTGCGGACAATAAAATCCGTGGCAACTATGAAGTGATCGGCGACCTGGAAAAATTGAAAGGCGCTACAAGCATTGAGCTAAAAGAATTTTTTAACTATTCCTGCGGCCATTGCTATAAGTTTCTGGAAACCTCCAAAGGACTCAAGGAAAAATATAAGGATAAATTGCATCACATCAAATTCCCCATCTACTGGGGCAGTCAAACCCCTTACCCATCGATGGCCTTCTATATCGCTGACGGACTGGGCATGGAGGAAAAGTTCACTCAGGACCTTTTCGATACCAATTTCAAGCTGAATATCAATGTTTTTCAGTCAAAAGTGATAAAGTTTCTGGCCAAGGACCACGGCATCGAAAAGGAAATGGAAGCCGGCATGCTGTCTCCAAAAATCAAGGCTAAAGCCCAGGAATGCCTGGAATTAGCCAAAAAGTACAACGCCAATGAAACCCCTACTCTCATTATCAACGATGTTCTAAAAGTGACTCCCAGTATCTCGAAAGGGGATGTGGATGTAATGACTAAAAATTTAGACCTTATTTTTCAAGACGTTTTGGGTTATAATAAATAATCTTTCAAAAATAGCCGGTTGGCTGGTGGTTTCATTCACTCACGCAGGGTCCTCTCCTGAGGCCTGAATTGGGAATCCATTTTTATGTCCAAAGCAATCAATAAGAGGTTTTTAGGTGGGTTGGCTGTCGTTCTTTTGACCGTCCTGTTCGTTTTCCCGTCGGGGCTCCCCAGGGTGGGGAAACTCATGGTACCGGACGCGCATGCGGGCTTTTTCAACGACGATCTCGAGTTATTTGATGAAGTCATTGATTTGATAGCCGACAAATATGTCTACCCGCCCAATTTCAAAAAATTATTCTCCGTAGCCATTGATGAAATGCTGGCCACTGCAGATCAGGGAAGCCTCGTTTTGCAAAAAACCTCCGATGGCCAAAAAATCCAGGGTCGTAAATTGCAAGTCCAATACGATCTGAATTATGACCCGTCACACGACATGGCCTCTTTTAGAAAGGTCTATTACTTCCTCCAGGATGAGGTGCAAGGAAAATTTTCCAAACAGGCATTGGAAACTGCCGCAGTCGTCGGAATTATGAATTCCCTCGATCCCTACTCACAGTATCTGGACGAAAGCGCTTTTGACAAATCCATGCGCGATACGGAAGGTAAATATGGTGGGCTGGGAATGATCGTCACTCAAAAGGACGAGCAACTCCGGGTCATCAAAACCATGAAAAATGGACCGGCGCATCGGGCGGGAATTCTTCCCCAGGATACTTTCATAAAGGTCAATGGTCAGGATGTGAACGGGATACAAATCCATGAGCTGGCTGAAATGCTGCGGGGATATCCCAATACCAAGGTGACCCTCTCTTTGACTCGCCCCAGCGAAAATAAAGAAAAAACTTATACCCTGACCCGGGAAATCATTTCCATTGAAACCGTAAATTACGAAACCCTTGATGAAGGGATCGGTTACATTAAAATATCAAGTTTTTCCAAACAAACGGATGACCAATTAAAAGAGGCCCTGGCCCAGGCAAAAAGTGACGGCGTGAAAGCTTTCATCCTGGATTTGCGAGACAATCCCGGCGGTCTGCTGAATCAGTCTGTCAAGGTAGCCAGCCATTTCCTTTATCGCGGTCGCATGATCGTCTATACTCAGGGACGACGAAAGGGCGACTACAAAGAATACCGGGCGGAATACAAAGACAGTCTGTTGCATATGCCGGTCGTTATCCTCGTCAACCGACACAGCGCCAGCGCTTCGGAGATCGTTGCCGGAGCCTTGCGAGATTCCGGAAAGGCGTTGATCATCGGGGAAAATTCTTACGGCAAGGGGTCGGTGCAAACTATTTTCCGGATCAGCGATGGGTCCGGCCTCAGGCTCACCACTTCAAAATACTTCACGCCTTCGGGAATCGATATTACCGAACATGGCATCGTCCCCGAAATCAAGATCGTCAAGGAAATTGACCCCAGGGAAGCAGTGGGACCGGAAAACTTGATCCCCGACAAGCAAGGCATTCAAACCCCTTCCATCCAGCTCAAGGAATCGGATTTGAAAAAATATTTCAAGGAAAATGGAGTGAAAAATGCTGATAATGACGTCAACCTGCAATTCGCTCATAGAGTTCTTAAAAACTTGACGATTGCTAACAAAAAGCAAACACTTGACAAAGCCAGGCAAATTGCGGCAAATATTCATTATTAAATAAATACGGTTACAGTTTTTGTCGCTATTTTGGAGTTCAATCTATGAATATAATTAACATTGATTATGATAAAGGAACCGTCGAGAGCGATTTCTATGTATGGAACATCGTTTCCAACAACCAGAATAAGTTCCTATTGGTGCAACGTGAGGATAATGGCAGGTTTCGCGCCGCCGAGGCGGACGTCAAAAAGAAACACCTTTGGGAAGTCAAAGAGATTTCTTATCACGGACCCAATGGAGAAAAGTTTTTCTACGATGAAGAATCCGGGGTCATGGGTTTTTAGGGATGGCTCGAAAATCCGCTCCACGGAGAGAAAAATTCCGCGCAGAAGAAGGTTCGGCCTGCCATAAACCCATCGCACGTAGATATTGGGTCCAGCCCTCGGCTGGTTGGGTCCAGCGGCACGCTGGTCAGTATAGTTGAAGAGATTTCAGATGAGCCAGAGTTTTCTTCAACTCTTCTTTAGTTTGATCCGATAAAAAATTACCCCTCAGATCCAGATTTTGCAATTTCGGAAACGCTTTCGACTCCGCGAAAGCGACTGCCCCCGCATCCCTTATTTCGTTCCATCCCAGTTGCATTTCCGTAAGGTTGGGGAAATTACTATTTTTCGAAAGAGTGACGGCTCCGGGGTCGCTCAGGAAGTTGTGCCTTAAGATCAGAACCTTCAGGTTGGGCAGAAGAGGAAATTGGGAGAGAATTTTTGCGCCTTCTTCAGTGAGGTCGTTGTACCTCAATTCGATCTTTGTTACTTTTTTTAACCACTCCTGCTGACCCAACTTTTTGAGCCCCACATCCCCGATTTTTTTGCCTTTTAAATCGAGGTATTTCCCTCCTCTTTTCAGGCCTTCCTTAAAAACCTTTTCGAGATCGAGAGGTTCTTTTTGATCCAGATGCTGGGCGTTGGCCGGGGACAAAGCCAAGGACAGAACAAAATACAGAAATAGAAGGAATATAAAATTCAATCTCTCCCCAATTCTGAGTCTCAATTTTCAGAGTCGTCCTTTCCGGCTTTATTGCTCTGCGCTTCCAGTTCATCCCATCCAGAAGGCTCGTCATCTTCAAAATCTTCCGGGTACATAAAGTCTTCGACATCATCAATGTACAGGTGACACAAGCGGGTCCGGGATTTATGTTGTTGCAACGCCTCCAAACCTATTCGGCGAATCCGGTTCGAGGTCAGAAAAAGATGCCTCAGCTTAGATAAGGTCTTGGACTCCGCAAGGGCAATGGCTCCTTCGTCTTCCACCAGATTTCCATAAAGGCTCAGCTTCTTTAATTTAGCCATATATTCGGAAGAAGCAATCACCTTGACTCCTTCATCCCCGATCACGTTGCCATAAAAATCAAGATCGGTAAGGTTCTTGAGATTCTCTGACTCAGCAATCGCGATCGCTCCCTCGTCACTGATATTGTTGTTCGGCAGACTGAGCCGGGTGAGCCGTCTGAGAATTTTAGACTTGGACAGGGTAACGGCTCCCTTGTCCCCGATATTCTGATTGCTCAGATCGAGATGCTTTCGGTCTGGAGTCAAAAATTGTTTGATCAAATAATCTACACTGGCCACTAGAACCCCTTTAAAAAAAATCCCAAAAAGAATGGTCGCTCTCTATCACTCAAAAGTATATCACACGAGCGGTTCATCAAAAAACCTTCCCGTATCCTTTATAAGCCCCAATAGCGCCCGATAAAAAGCACGGCTATCATATACATGCCCCAGTGGACCTCTTTAGCTTTGCCACTCAAGACTTTTATTATTGGATAAGCGATAAACCCCAGCGCCATGCCATCGGCAATGCTGTAGGTCAGAGGCATTCCCACAAGGATAAGAAAAGCGGGCAGGCACTCATCCCATTGCCGCCAATTGATTTGGGTCAGATTCCCGGCCATCAGGCATCCGACAATAATCAAAACAGGTGCGGTGATAGGATAGAGGGTGGTCTTTTCATCCACAACCACCCCGCCTCCGATCATTTGCGCGATGGGAGAAAACAAAAGCGCCAGCAGAAAAAGCATCGCCGTGACCACGCTGGTAAGCCCTGTCCGCCCCCCTTCCGCCACCCCTGCGGCGCTTTCAATATAACAGGTCACCGTGGAGGTTCCGAGCAAGGAGCCGGCTGTGGTGGCCACCGCATCGGGCAACAACGCCCGGGTGGCCCTGGGCAATTTTCCCTCTCTTAAAAACCCACCTTGCTGTCCCACACCCACCAGGGTTCCCGCAGTATCGAACAGATCGACGAACACAAAAACCGCTGCGACGGTCAATATTCCCAAGTCCAGCGCCCCCGGAATATCCAGCTTCATCCAGACAGGGGCCAAGCTGGGCGGGGTGGAAAAAACGCCCTGAAACTCGGCCATGCCGAAGGGAATCGCAAGAACACTGAGAGTCAGCATCCCGATCAGTATGGCGCCATTGACTTTTTTTTGCAGGAGGGCGCCGATGAGGATCAAACCCAGAATCGAAAATAATGCTGGCAGGCTCTTAAGGTCTCCCAACTGCACCAGAGTAGCCGGATTGGCGGTCACAAGGCCTCCCTGGACAAAGCCGATAAAGGTGATGAAAAGACCGATCCCCGCGGCAATCCCGCTTTTGAGATTGCCGGGGATGATATTGATGAGAGATTCGCGAACCCTGGTGACGGTGAGCAGGACAAGAACCACGCCGGAAATGAAAATAGCCCCTAACGCCACCTGCCAGGAAATGCCAAGACCCACCACCACTGTAAAGGTGAAATAAAAATTGAGCCCCATCCCCGGCGCCAGAGCGATGGGGTAATTGGCCCATAGCCCCATGATCAAACAGCCAATGGCGGATGAAATGCAGGTAGCTGTCATGACGGCCCCAAAATCCATGCCCGCTTGCGACAACACCGCCGGTTGCACAAAAATGATGTAGGAGGCGGTGAAAAAAGTGACAACCCCTGCCCTGAGTTCCGTCACGATGTCTGTTTGATTTTCACTCAGCTGGAAATAGCGATCGAGGAGGGCAATGAGACGGGCCATGTGCTTATCTTTCAGCAAGTGATTTAAGTGGATCTCTACTAATCCGGTATTTTTATGTCAAGCAACTCGCGGACCCTTATTTCATAAGGCCCGCTCATGGCCCGGAATCATTTGTAGAGATGCCCTTAATTTTTAGCTTATCGCCAGCCAAAAGCGGTTCGTGAGCGAAGCGAGCGTTTGCCGCAAACTCGCTCCAGCCCGAAAGCTGGTGCGGGACGAATAGAATTATTGCAGAAACTGTTTTTGCACCAGCGCCATTTCATCCTGCCTGGTTTTCACCTTGCCATCGACCCTGGCATCTCGCAAGGTCTTGAAAACGGTTTGGAATATGGGACCGGGTTTCACCCCCATGCGTATCAGATCGTCTCCCGTAAGAAATAATTTACCAAGATCGTGATACTGAGTGAGGTAAAGGGTGGCATAGTGATTGACCCTATCGTCGTCCAACAGCGTCAGCATAAAAACAATTGCTTCCGGGGATAGCGGAGAAAAAATTTCATAAATTTCAGCAGGCCCCAACTCCTTTTTCCTGGCCAAATGCTCTATGGCTTCTTTGCAATTTTCCAGATCTGTTTCCAGCCGTTTTTGCAATCGCATCGGCAGACGTAATCGTTCCACCGCTTGCGGGACCGCCTGGTCATCCAGATCATAAAACAAACCCATAAAATAAATAAACCAGGCCTCCGGCGTTTTAACAAAGGGAACCATTTTTGCCCAGGATAAGACTTCCCTCACCCGTTCCAGAGTTTTCATGCCGGAAACATCCGCAAGCATCCCAGGGGAAATGAACTGCAACAGGGAAAACTCCATCATACGCCGAATGCAGGGCACCGGCTGGTCCTCTTTCAAAATGAGGAAGAGTTCGTTCAAAAACCGGGAACCGCTCAATTTATCCACCAGCCTCTTTTTAACGGCGGTCTTCATGAACGCTTCCGTTTGCTTGCCAATTTGAAAACCGTGCCGTTGCTCAAACCGAATGGCGCGGAAGATCCGGCAGGGATCTTCGATAAAACTTAAATTATGGAGCACCCGGATCATCTTGTCCTTAAGGTCCTTTTCTCCATTAAAATAGTCCATGAGCTTGAAGGCGTCTTTGCCAGTCAACTGAATGGCCAGGCTGTTGACTGTAAAGTCGCGGCGAAACAGATCCGCCTTGACAGAACTTCTCTCAACTGTTGGCAGCGCGGCGGGATGTTTGTAAAATTCCATCCGCGCCGTGGCCACGTCGACACGAAACCCATCCTCCAGAATGATGACAGACGTGCCAAATTTGGCATGAGTTTTCACCCTCCCCTTCAGCTCTGCCGCCAACTTCCTGGCAAAGTCAATCCCGTCGCCTTCGACCACAATATCAACGTCGAGGTTGGGAATACCCAGCAGTAAATCGCGGACAAATCCGCCGACGACATAAACGGAACAATGATCCCCGTCGGCCATTTTGGTGATGCATTCAAAAAGACCCATCACTTTTTTATCGAGCCGTTCTTTCATCACACTCTTGACATTTTTATGCCCGCCCCTCCCCCCGAGACCTCCTGTTTTCCTTGATTCTTCTTCGGAAATCAAATCGCCTTGCAAAACGCGGAGCAGGTCTCCACGGCTGACGATACCCTCCAACTCGCCGCTTTTTACATCGACCACGGGAATGAGTTTTTGCTTCTCTTCAATAATCATGGGAACGATGGTTCTAAAATAGGAGTCAGGGGATGTTACGGAAAACTCCTGAATCATCAGATCCTCGGCACTGGTTTTTCCCAGTTTATGGTGCAGGGCTTTTTCCACAATTTGCCGGGTGATCAACCCCACAGGCACATTTTTAACCATAACCGGAAGCGTATTCAGATTGAATAAGGTCAATTTTTTTTCAACCGCTTGAATCGAATCTTCCTTTTGGACACAGACAACGGGAAAATGCATGATATCCCTGACCCGACAAAGCGGTTCTACTTTTTCCTCCAGAACGCGAAACAACTCTTCCTTGGCCTGAACCAGAGTCATCTCGCGAATACTCGCAGCCGCCGCATTGGCGTGCCCTCCCCCATCAAACTCTCGGGCAACCTGAGCGAGATCAATGGCCTTGGTGCGGCTACGCCCGATAAAATAAACGCGCCGATCCATTTGCACAAGAATCAATAATGCGGAGAGATTTTCCAAGTCCATCATTCGGCTTACCACGTAAGCAAGATCCTCGACAAAATAATCCACCGTTGCCGTGGCCAGCGTTATTTCCACCCCATTAATATGCAACGATTCAATATTGCGGATAAGCTCGTTGAGCACATCCAGCTGTTCGCGGTTCAACCGCGTCTGGACATACTCGTCCACCACATTCAAATCAGCGCCCGTTTGGACTAGGTTTGCCACAGCATGAAAATCTTCCGGGGTTGTGGAAATGGAGATCAGGGAATGCGTATCTTCGTAAATCCCCAAAGCCATGAGCGTGCTTTCTTGACTGGTTAAAGTGATCTTATTTTCTGCCAGGATTTCCATCAGGATCGTGGTCGCGGCGCCCCTTTTTTTCACGACGGCCTTGGCGGCTTGAATTTCCTTCCCCACTTCAGGATGATGATCGTAGATGTGAACTTCCACGTCCGGTTTATTGATCAGGGATTGAAATACACCAATGCGGGCGGGGTTCTGAGTATCCACCAGAATCAATAAAGAGACCTTATCAAGATCGATTTCTTTGATCTTCGTAATCTCCAACGCCGAATTCATCTCCTGCAAATAGCGATGCACCATTTTCTCGGCGGAACCGGAAAAAACCATTTTCGCCTGAGGATATAGTTTTTTCGCCGCCACCATGGAAGCCAGGCAGTCAAAATCGGCATTTAAATGTGTTGTGATCACTTGCATTGACAACTCATCTTTTTAGCTTAAAAACTTATTCGTCTCCCAGCACCCGGAGTTTTGTTTGAAAACCAACTTCTCTGGGCAGGGAACATATTTTATTATCGCAGGCTCGAAACTCGATGGTCCCGGAAATGGCATGCGTTCCGGGTTTGAGATGACTCGGAACCCTCAGTCTGCGGCTGAACCGGACTGCGTTTTGATGAACTTTAACCACTTTGTCTAAAGCCCCATCCAAGGTAATGATGGGCTCAGGTTCTATCCAATGATCTTTCGGCTGAAAAATATTTTCGCGGAAATGAATTTGCGTGGCCAGGGTTTCGTCCTTGCCTTGGGATTCCAGGGAATAAATATGCCATCCCTCGGACAACTGCACCCATAGATGCAGGTCAAAATTCTCGCCCGGTTTCGCCTCGACAGGGTCAGTGGAAGGGGTAACATTGATGCTGGAAATATTGTTCTTGGATCGGGAAAACTCTTCAAAAGACTGGAAAGCAAAAGTTGAAGAGGCTGGGAAAATCAATGCGGCAACGATCAGCACACTCAACCCGGTCAATAAATATAAAACGGATCTCTGAAAAGGACGGATCAAGAACATGTGGATCGCTCACTTCAACACGGCTTCCCTGGGAAGGCAAGCGGGTGGAATCGGTTGAGATCGTTACCGAACCAGTTTTGCCTCGGCACGAGATAAGGCGAGATATTTCTCGATGGTTTGAACAAACTTATCCTGGGAAACCGCTCCAGAAAACATCTCCCCTGAAACCGTCCCGCTTTCCGAATCGTAAAGCCCAACAACAAACGTTGGCGTTCCCTGAATGCCCAGCTGAGCCCCATCGCGGATATCGTCCGTTACCCGGGTTTTATATTTTCTTTCCTTCCAACAGGTTTGAAAATCCTTTAATTCCTTGACCCCTGCTTGCCGGGCTAATTGAATGATGTCGGTCTCGGTCAGCGCTTGAGCATCATCGGTTTTTTCATACAAGATGGACTGAAGCTCCCAAAATCGTCCCTGATCCCTCGCGCACTCTACAGCTTCCGCAAGGGTTGTTGCTTCTTTATGAAACGGCAGTGGGAAATGACGGTAACCAAACTCAACCTGTTCGGAATATTTTTTACGCAACTCGTCGAGAGTCTTCTGCACCCGTTTGCAAAAAGGACATTGAAAATCTGAATATTCCAGGATTAAAACTTTTCTGTCTTTTTTCACATCCGAGCGGTTCCACAAAGACGCGGTTCCCAACTCTGCGACCACCCTGAACTCACTGGGAGGTTTTAAGTAAATTTGGACCCATTTCTTATTAAGAGCATACTGATATTTTTTTTCAATATAAGAATCCCTGGTAACTCTTTCGAGATACTCGCGAATCTCATCTTTCATTTTTTCAGGATTGCCCAGTTGCTTGACGCCAGGGGTATTTTCATAAAATTCAGCGATCTGCTTATCCGTAACTTTTACAGCGCCGTCATCCAAAAAATCAGGGTGCTTTTTAACGAGCTGATCGAGTATTTTCTCTTTCAATACCACGGATTGCATGCTGTGAAGCTGGGACATGGCGTCATGGATCTGGGCATTTTTCAGATCATCCATCATAAGGGGCTCCCCGTCGACTGTGGCCACGACGGGATTATTGGAATAGATCTGAACCGGAGAAGGATCGGCATACAGTGTTGTTGCAGGGAAGACTCCAAATAGAACAAGGAGTAAACTAAGGGTCAAAAGTCTGTTGCTTTTTTTAGAAAAAATATAATTTTTGAAGATCACAATCAGAAATCACCTTAGAGTCAGTTTTAAATATGAATTCCCTACCGGGGTCACCTGTATAACTTAGTGAGACCTCCTATGTAGGATACGTTTAAACCTTTGCAACCGCCAATTTAATTAAGGTTGGCTCTAAAAATTATTTTATTACAGGAAATTGAACATTGTACAAGGATTTCATATATCAGTGGCACGGGCGACCTATCCTTAAAGTTTATGCGGAAGTGCGGAATTTAATTCCGCCTTTCCAGCCCGTGCGGACAGGCTGGAAAGCCTGTCCCACTAAAACAAAGCCATCTCCTTAAATTGACGATTAGGAGCATTTAGTCAATTTTTAGAGATGCCTTTAAGATTGGTTCATCATACAAATTGAAACTCCCTAACAGGTCGCTGAAAAACTATTCTTGCTAGCCACAACTGTCACACTGAGCTTGTGATATTCGACAATTGCCTTCATGCCCCAGAGGGGTATGTCGAAATGTGAAAACAGCCCTTACATCAAGGTCATACTTCGACAAGCTCAGCATGACAACAGTGGAAACCCTCGTGTTTGGGACTTTTTCAGCAACCTGCTAATTTGCATTCGTCGCGAAAATTAACCTGCGGTTACTGAAGCCTCTGGGTTAAGAAATTTATGGCAGTTGTCCGCCAGTTGCAAGAAGGCTTTGGCGGCGACAGAGTCGGGTTTCGATAGAACAATCGGTTCCCCGCTGTCCGAGCATTTGGTGATTTCCAAATCCAGCGGAATTTTCCCCAGATAGGGAAGCACCAGCTCCTGCGCAAGTCTTTCTCCCCCGCCCTTTTTAAACACGTCAATATCTTTTTCACAATGAGGACAGATGAGTGTGCTCATATTTTCGACCACACCCACGATCGGGACATTACTGTCTCTGGCGAAAGAGATCATCTTTCTGGCGTCCAGCAGAGCCATATCCTGTGGAGTGGTCACGATGACCGCCCCATCGACGTCTCCGATAAAATCGATGATGGTGATCTGTTCGTTCCCGGTTCCAGGCGGAAGGTCGAAGAGCAAATAGTCCAGTGTCCCCCAATTGATATTGCCCAGCAATTCTATAATAAAATCGTATTTGACAGCATCGCGCCAGGCGATGTGCATATTGGGATCTTCAATCAGAAAACCTAATGAGGCGACTTTGAGGCCGTTGCGTGTTTCGTAAGGATCAATGCCTTCCTCGGTAGACTTCAGGCGGATATTTTCGGCGTTTAATAACTTGGGAACGTTGGGACCGTGTAAATCGGCATCGGCAAGACCCACCTTGAAGCCTTTTTCCTGAAGGGCAATGGCGAGGTTGGTTGTCACCGTGCTTTTCCCAACGCCGCCTTTATTACTGCCGACAATCAATTTGAACTTAATATCACCCATCCGCTTATTAACAAGCCAGCGGTTGTGTTCATTTTTGTCGGCTTTGCAATCGGTATCATTATTAAACTCACACATCTCGCATGTGTGAAGGAGCCTGCATTCTCCTGTTACTACCATCACGACCTCCTAAGGGTTCAATACGCAAGCCGGAACAAACAATCTTGTTTTCCAACCTTTTGATTATTCTTTGTATGTAGCGAAACTAATAGGTTAATTAACGAGGTTATTTAACAATTATTTTTATGTCAAGGGAAATAGAAGAATTTTTAATTTCAGGTTGCCGTTTATTGCCTTCCACCGCCGAGTACTTTGCCAAACAAACTGACACACCTGCTTATCTTAGATATTTCAAACATAACCCCGAACTCTTCAAAAGGCAATGCTTGCAGATCGCCCATATCGTTAAAACGATATTTTTTCCAGAAATAACCTCTGCAATAGAAATAAGTCATTTTTAACATGCACAAAATATTTTTACTTTCTCGAATCTTTTGTATGTTTTTTTAATCTTAGAGAAAATTGTCTTCGTCCGCAAAGCTCCCCGGCAAGAAATTCTTTGTTTTTATGAACGTGATAAAGGATGGGTTTTATGGGTTCACTTTCTGAATTTTTTTTATAATATGAGTTAAAGTACTTTTTTGAATACGAAGTTGCATTTGACTTAGTATCGTTGGGAGGTCCTAATAATATTGATTTTAAGGAGTCTTGGCATTATGCGTAATTTTTCAGTTAAATTTTTCACAATCCTGGTAATTCTTTTCGTTTTTGGCATTACAGCGGCCTCTGCGGGCAATTCGGTAAAAATCACTGAACCCCCTAACGGCGCTGTCGTTTCAAGCCCTGTTAAAGTTTGCATGGAAACTCATGGCGTTGAGGTTGAACCGGCTAAAAACGGCGTCAATGACGGTAAAGGCCACCATCATTTACTGATTGACACTGAGCTTCCCAGTGACCTCAGCAAACCCATTGGAAAAGATGCTCAGCATGTTCACATGGGCGATGGTTCCACCTGCAAAGAGCTTACGTTAGACGCTGGCAAGCACAGCATCAGCGCTTTGTTCGCCAAGGGAAACCATGTTCCTTATGACCCTGCGATCACGACTAAAATCGAAATCACAGTAAAATAAGGTCTGACAGTTTCGTATTAAATGCCGCTCCAATATGGGGCGGCATTTTTTTATCCTGCATACCAACTTCTCCACCCTCATCCAAGCAAAGCCCGGAAGCACGCCCCCCCCTTTTAAGCCTCTGTTTTGCATGCAGATCGCATCCCATTTCTCAACCGAAATGAGTTGTAATATCCATTTTTAACTTATAAAATAATTTCTATCCAAAGTTTTTTCAATAAGGTGTCTGGGGCGGGTGTTGGAGCCCAATCCAGCAAACAGGTTGCGTCAGAGACAGCCCATTTATGCAAAAGATACTGTTGAAGAAAATCGTTCTATTTCTGATCGCCGCCCTGCTGGTTGCGGGTCTGTATTCCCAGGCATTGGGTCACGAGGTCAACAAAAGCGCCATTGTTCTGTTGACCTGTAAGGATAAAAAAGGAGAGATGATTGGCACGGGAACCGGTTTCATCGTCAAACCGGATGGAACCCTCATCACCAATTACCATGTTCTTGTCGATGCGGTTTCTGTAAACGCTGTTTTCTCAAATGGGTCCCAGGTTCCCGTTCGGCAGGTTTTAAAAGTAGACCGCATCAAAGACTTTGCGGTATTGAAACTTAGAGAAGGGTTTTATTCCACTCTGGAAATTGGGGATTCGCGTCAAGTCCAGGCCTACGATTATTCCAGCGCCTTGGGGTATTTGTCTCAAAGCGTAAGGGAGGATGAAGGCAGTTTAAAAGGCGACCTTCTGCAAACCTTCGGTTTTGTTCTGGGCGTCCACCCGCAGGCGGACCCGAATTTCTCTTACATATACAACTCCACCACCTTTGGACCCGGCTTCAGCGGCGGACCGGTTGTGGATAAGGAAAATAAAGTGATCGGCATTGCGACCCTGGAAGGCCGGGGGATCAACCTAGCCTTGCCCATTCATGAGGTCGAGCCCTTCCTGGATCAAAAAAAAGGTATGACCCTTGACCAGCTTTTGCAGGAAGATCGCGATTCCAAGGAAGCCATGTATTACCGGGGAAATTTTTCGCTTTATGGCAAGGGCGACCTGGACGAGGCCATCCTGAACTTTCAAAAGGTATTAAAAGTAGATCCCAATTTTGTGCTGGCTCTTTATGACCTGGCGGCGGCAAAGCGGGATCAAGGTTTGATCGATGAAACCATTGCTGACTATGAAAAAATTATCAAGATCAATCCCAATTTCCCGGAAGCTCTGTCAAACCTGGGAGGCTATTATTTCCGCGCCGGAAAACTGGAAAAAGCCGTTTCCATGTTTGAGCAAGCCGTTCAAAATTATCCCAATTTTACCCAGGCCCTGTCCAATCTGGGAGCCGCTCTCAATAAACTCGACCGGGCCGCCGAGGCGGTTCCTCACCTGCAAAAAACCATCCGGCTCGATCCGGAATTTGCCATCGCCTATTATAATCTAGGGAATTCTTATTTCTCTCTGAACCAGCTGGAAGAGGCGCAAAAAACTTATGGCAAGTCGGAGGAACTGGGGTTGGATTTTCTTTCCCTGCATTGGAAGCTGTACCAGACCACCCACCGTTTGGGAAAAAATCAGGAAGCCAAAAAACAACTCGAAATCATTTTACAAATGGACCCCGAAAATCAGGAAGCCCAGCAAGCGCTGGCGAAACTCTCTCCCGCCGCCGTCAGATAGCCGGGCCGCGCTTAAATTTTCCCCAACGCTTCCACCACCACCGAAAATACCGAAAACAGGCTCTCTGGAGAACATTTGTCCAGGGTATCCGTCATTTTGTGCCAATGCGGGTAATCAAAGTCGATCAACACCACGGACGGAATTCCAAGACCTATGAACGGGTAATGATCGTCAAAGATGGTGTATTTACTTTTATTGATGAACTGCGAAACTTTCTTTGCGTCAGCGCTATCATGAATAAGATCCACCAGCCAGGATGCGCTTTTCACCGAATGCGTTTCTCTAAAAATTTGCAGATCCCGGTCGCCGATCATATCGATAACGATCACGCAATAGGGCCAGGTATCGGGACTGGATTCTCTCAATTGACTGGCGTAATGGGTGGACCCCAGTAAATTTTCCCCGGAACCCTTCCTGCCATAATCTTCACCATCGAAAAAAACCATCTCCACCGACCTGCGGTCCCGGTTTTGCTTCAGGTACTCTGCCAAAGCCAGCAACACCGCAGTCCCGGACCCGCCATCGTTGGCCCCTAAAATCGGCCGTGATTGCAGGGAGGGACTGGACTCTTCGTCGGCATAGGGCCGGGTGTCAAAATGAGCTCCGATCAAAATGGGAGCACCTTTGCGGTTGCCCTTGAATTGCAAACGAAAATTGGACATCTTCAACTTTTTTCCGTTGCCTACCGGGAAAAAGAAAACCTGTTCGTCAATCTCATCCGCATATTTTCTGCCCACCCGCTTGATCAACTCCATCGTTTTGAGATAACCCGGACTGCCAGGATTTCTAGGTCCAAACCCGGTCAGCGTCTTTAAATAGCTCCAGGCACTCTCAGAATGGACCTGCAATTCCTGCGCTCCAACCGGCCTGGAGTCGATGCCCCCCTGACAAATCAGTATCCCCGTCAATAAAGCCAATTGCCAAATTTTTCGCATATATTTTGTCCTATCCAAGTGGTGAGAATCAGGGTTTGACCTGTTTCGTGGGCAGTTTTACGTCTGCATTGTCGCGGATAGCTTGAAAATAGTCTTTCAGGATCTGACTGTGGTCAAAAACTAAAGGCGTGGGCAGGGAATTTTCAAAAAACACATCCGCCCGCCGAGCGTCCGAGGCACCTTTTGGGGCCCCGAAAGACCGAGCGATGAAAACCGTGGAAATATTATGTTGCCGCGAATCTCGCTTAGGGTCCGAATAGGTGTGAAATTGGCCCAGCAATTCAATATCCAGTGAAGTTTCTTCCCTGGCTTCACGAATCGCGGCATCTTCCAAAGATTCCCCATAGTCCACATAGCCCCCCGGCAAGGCCCATCCATAAGGAGGATTGGCCCTTTCAATCAATACAATAGAACCGTCTGCCAATTGTATAATGATATCGACGGTAGGAACCGGATTGCGAAATTTCATCATTTGATACTCCAAACCTTGCCCAAAAAATCATTTATTCTACCCCAATCGCAGGCCTGGAAAGAATTTTATCAAGAAAAACCTTATTTTAATCCCCCTCATATTGCTCCTAAAAAGAGGGCTGAAGGCTTGACAAACCCTTAATTAATAGTTATTTTAGATAACAATCAAAAATTTAAAATCACATAAATTGTGATTGAGGCTCTTAAGTTTCCCTTTATTTGTCCGATAAATAGGAATGCAAGGAGGCCTTGATTATTAAGAAGTTTTGCCTCCCTGGGGTGACAATGGGCGTAAAATAGCGCAACCTATTGAAAAGTTTAATCTTTTTGATACGATGGGGTGAGGATCTAAGCGATGGAAATTCCTGAAATAAAGAACAAAGCCATTCAAAATAATATCAAAGTGGCCAACAAAGCCCCGGTAACTAAAGGGGGTAGTGGCACCTCTTCAACTTCCAGCTCGGCTCAGAGAGCGGACAAAACCGCCTTTTCTGCAGAAGCGGTTGCCATTCAAAATGCCATCTCTTCTGTTAAAGAAGGGCCCAGCATAACTCAATCGGAGAAAGTCGCCCGTATCAAACAAGAAATCGAAGAAGGTCGGTTCCAGGTAGACAGCCACAAAGTGGCGGAAAAACTACTGACAGACATCATCACCGAATCCATCTCCCTGGGGTCGTAAGGATAGAGCACCCCTGATTTCCAGCCCCTCTGCACCCTCCTCTCAATGAGTTGGTTGCACTTCCTTCGAAAAACTGCTTGTTGGAGCCTCTTAGAACTCGTCCCCGCGTACTTTCCCTTAAATTTACACAGAAAAATCAAAACGTTTTCAAATCTAATCTCATTAGATGCGTTACTGCCAGGAAATTACAATATATCATTTCTGGAGGGGCGAAACGGTGGGAGTTGGGAGAGTGGCAAGGTATTGATTGAGCTGATCGATAAATTTACTCACATCCATACCGTGCATGAGAGCCCCGTTTTCAATGGTATCGAAATTCACTGCAAAACATTGACCACAACTCATGTTCAGGTCCGTAAAAAACTTGACCACTTCAGGGTAGGCACTGATTATTTCATTGATTTTAGTATCTTTTTTTATAACCATAAGACACCTAATTTACTTGCTCAGGATAATTGAGTATGTTAGCATCTAAATTTTCTTGAAACAATGCTTTTTGTGAGGAGTATTTGATGTCGAAGATATGTGGTGTTTGCGACAAAGGGCCGATGTTTGGCAATAATGTCAGTCATGCCAACAATAAGACGCGGCGACGTTGGGAGCCTAATCTGAAAAAACTGCGTGTTATTTATTTGGGCGCCATTCGAACAATGAAGGTTTGCACTCGCTGTTTGAAGGCAGGAAAAGTCGCAAAAGCCAGTTAATTTAACTGGCGTGCAGGTTACGCCGCGCTCCCGGCTCCTTCCGTATTTTTAGCGTGGCTTTGAAGTGGTTTTGTCTTCTTTTTGTACTCCTTGACCCTTTCCAGGTGAATGATACCATCCACTTTCCGAACTTTCTCCAAAGTCTGGTTTAGTTGTGCAAGGTCTTCGATCTCAATTGAGAGATCGAAGTACGCCCTCTTATGGGCGCCCTGCTGAACATTCGCCTGAATGATATTGATATCGCATTTGGCAAACACACTGCTGATACTGGCTAGAAGTCCCGGCCTGTCCTCGGTGACAATATGGATTTTTGTAGAATAAATGGTTTTCTGGCCGGTATCCCATTCCACCTCTACCAACCGCTCCGAGGCATCGCTCAATTGACCGATACCGGGGCAATCCATATGGTGAACCGTTACCCCCCGGCCGCGAGTGATATATCCACAAATGGGGTCTCCAGGAAGAGGATTACAGCATTTGCCTACGCGTAGAAGGATATCATCGTTAAAGCATTTAACTTTGATCGCGCTTTCACGGGTCCTTTGCGGCTTATTCTCCTTCAGTTTAATATGGGTTGATTCATCTTTCCGGTGCTTTTCTTCCAGCTTCGCTTTCGGTAAAAGTTTCTCGATAACGGAGTGGACAGAAACCTTGCCGACTCCAATCCCCATATAAAGCGTATTTAAATTATTATACCCACAGGAATGAATCGCTTCCTCAAGTGCCTTTCCCTTCAGGACCAAATCAGGGGCCAGATCATATTCCCGGATTTCCTTTTCCAATAACCCCTGACCCAGGCGCAGGCTTTTCTCGCGTTCCTGACTGTTAATATAATTTGAGATTCGGCTTCTGGCCTTGGATGTCTTTACAAAAGCCAACCAGTCGCGGTTGGGGTATTTCTGTTTGGAAGTTAATATTTCGACCCGATTGCCGTTTCGCAGTTTGAATTTCAAGGGAACAATTTTTCCGTCCACCTTCGCCGTCGTGCAATGCGTGCCGATATCCGTATGAACGGAATAGGCGAAATCGACAGGGGTCGCGCCATAGGGAAGGGCGATCACATCCCCCTCGGGAGTGAAAACATACACTTCATCTGGAAACAGATTAACTTTAAAAGCGTTGAGAAATTCTTTGGGGTTTTTAAGCTCTTTCTGATATTCGAGCAAGTGACGCACCCACACCAGTTGGTTGTTAGTTTCTTTACTTCTGGCTTTCCCTTCCTCCTTATATTGCCAGTGAGCGGCAATGCCTTCTTCACAAACTTTGTGCATTTCACGAGTGCGGATCTGGACTTCCACGCGTTCGCCTTTGGGGCCGATGACGGTGGTGTGAAGAGACTTGTACATATTCGGCTTGGGCATCGCGATATAATCCTTGAACCGACCTGGAATCGGTTTCCACAAGGAATGGATCAAGCCTAAAACAGCATAACAATCTTTAACTGACTCCGTTAAAATACGCACTCCGATGAGATCATAAACATCCTCAAAGGCGATATTCTGACTCACCATTTTTTTATAAATACTGTAGTAATGCTTGGACCGCCCGGCAACCGTTCCGGCAACTTCTGCCTCTTTGAGCTCTCGCGTAATGATGTCGCACACATTTTCGACATAATTGTCTTGCTGTTCCTGTCCCTTGGCCACCTTTTCTTGAATCGCCTTATATTCCTCCGGGTGCAGATAACGAAAAGCGCCATTCTCAAGTTCAGCTCTCAACCAGCCGATTCCCAGTCGATTGGCCAGCGGAGCATAAATATCCAGTGTTTCACGGGCGATTCGGCGTTGTCGCTCTTCAGAGAGAGAGCCTAAGGTTTTAAGATTATGAGCCCGGTCTGCCAGTTTTATCAATACAACCCGGATGTCCCGGGCCATAGCAAGGATCATCTTGCGATAATTCTCCGCCTGACTTTCCTCGCGGCTGGAAAATTCCATCTTGCTGATCTTGGTCACGCCATCAACCAGCTGATAGATTTCATCACCGAACAAAACTTGAATTTCTTCAGGAGTGGCGAGGGTGTCTTCAATCGTGTCGTGCAGTAAACCGGCAGCAACAGTCTGCTCATCCATTTTCAGAAGCGTCAGGTTGAAAGCAACTCGCATGGGATGCGAGATATACGCTTCGCCGGATTTTCGGCTTTGCCCCCTATGAGCTTTCACTGAATACAGGTAGGCATCCAGAATCACATCCACATCCGCATCGGCGTGGTACTCCAATACGGCATCTGTAAGATCCTGAATAGTTAACATAACTGAGCCATCAACATTTATGGTTTAGGTCTGAATTTTCGTAACTGATTATAAATTAAATGTTTCCGAAATCTATATTAGCAAATAGACGGTTTATCTCATTATCAAGAATACTTCCCCCCCTATCCCCTTGTCAATAATCTTTCCTTGGCTTCCATGGTTAACCTGATTATGATGGTGCTTTTAATCATTTTCTCTCGCTTATTTGCAGCCAAAATCCCATATAAACTTCGGTTCTGTCAAACAATGGCACCTCCACAAAAAAAACATTCACTCGACGATCCGCTCCAGTACATTAAGGGGGTCGGCCCAAAACGAGCCCTACTGCTGGAAAAACTGGGCCTGAAAACGATTGAGGACTGCCTGTTTTTTCTTCCCTTCCGCTACGAGGACAGGACTCTGGTCAAAAAAATTTCGGAACTGATTCCCGGCGAGAGAGTCACTTTCCTCGGGGAAATCGTGACTGCGGGCGTTCAGCGCATCGGTCACCGGAAAAAGATTTTTGAGGCGCTCATAAAAGACGAAACCGGAACCATCCCCGTAAAATGGTTTCGATGCAACGAGTCTTACATGATGGGGAAATACCCCGTCGGCTCGCATGTCATCCTGTCCGGCAAACCCGAGTTGAGCCGTTATCAGGGGGGGCTGGAACTCATTCACCCGGATATGGAAAATGCTGGCAAGGAACCCGCCGATATAGAAAACAAAGAATCGCTGGAACTTGGGAAAATTAACCCCATCTACCATTCAACGGATGGGCTGCCGGTAAAACCCCTGCGGGCTATCCTGAACCGGGTAACTGAGAACTATGCCGGACTACTAAAAGAAATCCTCCCCGAGGAAATCCTCAGTCGACACAAATTCCCCACCAGAGCCCAGGCGATTCAACAGGTCCATTTGCCTGCCAATGATTTTTCGGTCAAGGATCTCGACAATTTCCGCACCCCGGCGCAAAAACGGCTCATCTTTGAAGAATTTTTTCTCATCCAGATAGGACTCGCCTATAAAAGACAGGTCGCGCGGAAACCGGCTCGCATATCAAAGGCGTTCGCCACACGCGGGCCGCTGATCCGAAAATTCATGAAACTTTTGAAATTCGAACTCACCCAGGCGCAGAAAAGAATTTTGGGGGAGATCATGGATGATCTGGAACAGGACACTCCCATGAACCGCCTCATCCAGGGCGATGTCGGTAGCGGAAAAACCGTGGTGGCTCTGATCTGCCTTCTCACAGCGGTAGAAAACAATACGCAGGCCGCGCTCATGGTTCCGACAGAAATTTTGGCCGAACAACATTTCCTGAATATCCAGCCCTTTTGCCAGCAATTGGGGATATCCATCGAATTGGTGACCAGCGCCCTGCCCGCCAAGGAAAAAAAAATCATCCAGCAACAGATCCAGGAAGGGAAAATACAGATCGTCATTGGCACCCACGCCCTGATCCAGAAAACCATCGAATTCCACAAACTGGGCCTGGCAGTCATCGACGAACAACACCGGTTTGGGGTTTTGCAAAGGGAGGCCATCGGCAAGAAAGGCGGACACCCGCATATCCTGGTCATGACCGCCACCCCCATCCCCCGGTCACTGGCCCTCACCCTGTATGGCGAGATGGATGTTTCTTTTCTGGATGAATTCCCGCCCGGAAGACAGCCCATCGTCACCCGGCTCTTTTTTGCGTCCAAACGGAGTCAGGCTTATGCCGTTTTACGGCAGGAAGCCGATAAAGGCAGACAGGCGTTTGTCGTTTGCCCGCTCATTGAAGAATCTGAAACCCTGGACCTTAAAACCGCGATGGAAGTGCAGGAGTCCCTGCAAAATGAACAGTTCCCCGATCTGACGATTCGCCTGATCCACGGAAAAATGAAAAAGGAGGAACGTCAACAGATCATGGTCGAATTTCTAAAAGGCGAGATCCACGTTCTGGTCGCCACCACGGTCATTGAAGTGGGAATCGATGTTCCAAACGCCACGTTGATGATCATCGAGCATGCGGAACGCTTCGGCCTTTCTCAGTTGCACCAGCTCCGGGGACGGGTGGGCCGGGGCGAACACGCCTCGCAATGCCTGCTGATCGCCTACCCTTCCAGTTCCGAAAATGGCAGGGCGCGTCTGGACGCCATCCAAAAATCCAATGACGGGTTCGTGATCGCCGAGGAGGATCTCAAAATCCGTGGCCCCGGAGATTTCATGGGAACCCGCCAGTCCGGCATACCGATCCTGCGGGTGGCAAATCTGATCCGCGATATTAAAATTCTCGAAGCGGCGAGAAAAGAAGCTTTTGCCCTGATCGACCGGGACCCGCATCTGGAAAACCCCGAGCATCAAAACCTCAAGCAAACAATGCATCAGTATCTTGGCGACAAGCTGAATCTTTTAAACATCATCTGATATGCTGGCTTTCTCGTTATGATAATCTTATGCCCTCGTAAATTGAGTCATCGGAGCGCGTGATGCGAACGACCCTGGGCGATAAAATTTTGATCGTGGCATTTATTTTCCTGAATGCTGTCCTTTTTCTTAAAATGGGGATCGGTACGACAGGGGATTGGGTGACCATCGAAGTCGATCAGAAGGAAATATCCCGCTACCCCCTTTCAGAGGACCGGGTGATCCCGGTCAAGGGCAGGCTGGGGATCACGGAAGTTGCGATTGAAAAGGGAAAAGCCCGCATTCGACATTCCCCCTGCACCAATAAAATCTGCATCAAGTCGGGCGATATTCAATATGCCGACCGGTTGATCGCCTGCATTCCCAACCGCGTCGTTGTTCGCGTGATCGGAAAAAGCCAACGGGGGGTTGATGCAATCGTTGGATAAAATAAAATTTTTGAAACCCATTTGCCGACTTGCTTTAGGCGCTTTTTGGCTGGTCATCACATTGTCCGGGAGTTCCTTCGCCAATCCCATTCCTCACCATCACAATGTCATGGTGAATCTGGACCCCGTCCAAAAATCCGCTCAGATCAAGGACACCCTGATCCTCCATCTGAAGCAGGAAAATGATTTCGTCCTGGAACTTTTTCTGCACGCCAATTTCGGGCTGGCTGAAATCAAAATTCCCGATAACAAGGATTTTATAATTGAAACCACACCGGCCCGGAATGCCGAGGAAGACCCACCGCTCACAAAAATATCCATTCGAAAAATTACCGATCACCCCTGGCCCGAGTATTTAAAAATTGAGTTTCAGTATGGTGGCAGAATATTTGATCCACAAAACCCGGAAAACACTGAAAGCTCCGGGGAGGGAATATTCCTGAACGGAGCCAGCTATTTTTATCCGCAAACTCTGCGGCAAAAAGAGGCCCCGGACCTCATGACCTTTCAACTCACCGTGCTCCACCCCGACGGGTGGAAGGTGGTGAGCCAGGGACGAAAAATATCGGAATCCAAAAACGGCAATCAGGTCGTTTGGGAAACCACCGACCCGATGGAAGAAATTTTTTTAATCGCCAATCGGTTTAAAGAATACGAGAGACAACACGGCGGCATTCTCTTCTATGCTTATCTTTTAAAAGAGGACCCCGACCTGGCCGAAACCTATTTTTCCGCCGCCAAAAAGTATCTGGATTTCTATGCAAAGCTGATAGGCCCCTATCCCTATCCCAAATTTGCCTTGATTGAAAATGCAATGCAAACCGGTTACGGAATGGCTTCTTTCACTTTGCTCGGCTCCCAGGTCATTCGTTTTCCGTTTATACTGAACACCTCCTACCCCCATGAAATCTTGCACAACTGGTGGGGAAACAGTGTCTACATAGACCCCGATAGCGGCAACTGGGCGGAGGGGTTGACCGCATACCTGTCCGACCATTTACTGACAGAATTGCAGGGACAAGGCAACCAGTACCGATTGCAACAATTGATGAATTTTTTGAGTTACGTAAACAAGGCCAATGATTTTCCCTTGATCAGCTTTAAATCGCGCACCAGCATGGCCTCTCAGGCGATAGGTTATGGCAAGATGTTGATGATGCTCCACATGGTGCGATTGCAGGTGGGCGATGCGGCTTTTCTACAAGCCCTGCGCGAATTCTACCGCGACAACCAGTTTCGACATGCAGGATTGTCGAATCTGAGACAATCGTTTGAATCCGCTTCGGGAAAAGACCTGTCACTTTTTTTCGATCATTGGACGTACCGTAGAGAAGCGCCTGAGTTGGAACTGATATCCGCGACACATACTTTCGAGGACGGACAACATCGCCTGCAAATCGAAGTTCAACAAAAGCAGTCCGGCCCGGCGTTTCCTCTCACCCTGCCGGTAGCTGTTTGGACAAAAGGGTCCCTGGCGCCACAAATCAAACAATTGGACATGACGCAGAAAACTCTCACGCACTCCTTTCATTTGCCTGATGAACCTGGCAAGGTACTGATCGACCCTTACACGGAAATTTTTCGAAAACTGGATCACGAGGAAGTTCCTCCCTCCATCGGGCAAACCTACGGCTACCCCCTCCCCTCACGGATTTTGCCGATCCAGGAAGATTTTCCAGATGTCCTTTTGGGCTATCATCAGTTTTCATTGTCCCTTGTTGAGGACAACAAATCATCGGGATATTTGCTGGACGATGCAAAATCCACTCCCCTCCCTAAAGGGGGTCTCTGGATTTTTGGCCGGAAAAATGCATACGCGAAACACCTGCAACCGCAATTGGAAGATTATGGTGTGGAGTTTTTTGAGGATAAGATAGTCATTGCCGGTGAATCGTTTCCGTGGGAGGACCACAGTTTTGTATTTACCGTTCGCAGTCCCGGTAAGATTGCGGGCTCCATCACCTGGGTGATCGTCAGTTCAGGCGAAAGCATTCCGGGATTGATCCGTAAGCTGCCTCATTATGGAAAATACGGGGCTCTGGTTTTTAAAGGCAAGCAACCTGAAAACCAACTCAAGAACATCTGGCCGTTTCAACCTTCAGGTTTGATGAAAGTTTTTCATCCGGGGGACTACACTCTGCCACCTCAGCCGCCGTTGGTGAATTACACCCCCATCCAGACCGATGCCCCTGTTCACCCCAATTTTTAAACGCGGAATGAACAGGGACTAAAGTGAACGACCGCGCCGCAAGCGGAAGGGGATTCCGACAAGCATTTTTATTTTAAAGACGCGGCCAGCCAGGGGGAATAAAACCCACTGGTGGGATTTAATTTGCAATACCAACCACTTTGATTTTGAAGGTGAGAGCTTTGCCGGCTAAGGGGTGGTTCATGTCAAGCGTGACATTTCCGTCCTTCACTTCAGTGATGGTGGCGGGAATCTGTCTTCCATCCGGTGTACCCACAGCAAGCATCATTCCTGTTTTCGGCTCATGATCCTTGGGAAGCTGGTCTCGTGGCACGACATGCGTCAGTTCAGGGTTGCGGCCGCCATAGGCTTCGGAAGGCTGAAGAGTGAACTTCTTTTCCTCGCCTTTTTTCATGCCCGTCACGGCCTGGTCGAATCCGGGAATCACTTGTCCAGAGCCTACTTCAAACTCCAAAGGGGTTTCATGTTTTTCCGAACTATCGAATACCGTTCCATCATCAAGTGTACCGGTATATTCCAAAGTGACTTTGTCCCCTTTTTTGGCGGCGGAACCACCGTCTGCTAGCACCTGGGAATTTCCACCAAAACCCGCGAACAAAAATACTGCCACCTGGACCAAGCACAACCACTTTGTGTAAATTCGCATAACTTGCCTTTTCTTAAGAATTTTTAATAGAATACAGTCTACTCTATCACACCATTATTTGACGTAAACCGCAATCCGTTTTATGTAGAGATTAAAATTAATTTAGGATATCTCTAAATTGACTAAACGCTCCTAGTCGTCAACTTAAGGAGATGGCTTTGTTTCAGTGGGACAGGCGACCTGCCCTTAAAGGTTATACGGAAGTGCGGAATTTAATTCCGCCTTTCCAGCCTGTCCGCACGGGCTGGAAAGCCCGTGCCA
>JAQCGX010000004.1 GCA_027619975.1 Nitrospinota bacterium | reverse complement strand
CGCCTGTTCCACTAAAACAAAGCCATCTCCTTAAGTTGACGATTAGGAGCATTTAGTCAATTTTTAGAGATACCCATTAGAAAATAGTGTTTGTTCTGGAAATTGTAGATGAATCTGATGCCGATAGAGAAAAAATTTGATGCGGTCCTGGTAGCTGGCGAAGGAGAGTCCAGTTACAAGGTCTATCATCAGCATAAGGCGTTTCTGAAAATAAACGACAAGTGCATCGTCAACTATGTTGTGGATGCACTGCAAAAGGTGGATTCCATCAGGGCGATTTATATTGTTGGTCTTGAGGACAAGTTGAAAGCGGTCATAAAGGTAGGAGGTGTGGATTCTGAATACTCCAAGCCCATTCATATTGTTCCACAAAGAAGTAATCTGTATGAAAATATCTGGCATACATTTATGCAAACGATTCCTGACAGTGAAAACATTGCGGATTTGAAAAATTCTTCCTACGCGGATAAAGCTGTTCTGATCGTTCCTTGTGACTCGCCTTTGCTCACGCCTCACGAAGTGGAATATTTTATTAAAAATAGTGACATCGAAAATCAGGACCATGTCCTTGGGCTCACCGCCCGAAAAAACCTGGAGTTTTTTTACCCGCGAGACGGCAAGCCGGGAATAAAAATGTCTTATTTGCATTTGCAGGAAAACAGTTACCGGATCAATAACCTGCATTTGGTGAAACCCATCCGCATCGAAAACCGGGAATACATTCAAAAAATGTACCAGTACCGTTATCAAAGGAATTTCAAAAATCTGGTTCTTTTTGGAGTGTCCCTTTTGGGTAAAGGCAAGGCCAAGCACTATCGATATTATTTTGGTTTGCAGATGAGTTCGTTATTTGCTTCATTAGGCGTTGATTCGATGGTTGGAGTGTTTCGAACTCTCACTACGAAAAAAGCTTTGGAAAAAAGCATATCCAACATTTTAAAAACCCGGTTCGTGGGCCTGGAAGTGCCTTTCCCTGGAGCGGCTTTAGATATTGACAACGACAGGGATTATGAAGCCATGAAAATCCGCTTTAATGAATGGCGGGAATATTTGAGCCATCCGGAAAATAATCTCCTTTCTTTGTCTCGATGAAAAATTTTCTTTAAAGTCTGCTTTGGACGCTAAACCAGCCGGTTATCAAATCCTAATAATATCAATTTTATAGAGATTATTTTTTAAGCTTATGGATCAGGATAAACTACGAAATTTTTCGATCATTGCCCATATTGATCATGGCAAGTCCACACTTGCGGACAAACTGATATTGGCCACGGGCGGCCTCCAGAAAAGAGAGATGAAGGAGCAGGTTCTGGACAGTATGGATCTGGAGCGGGAGCGCGGCATCACCATCAAGGCCCAAACCGTGAACCTGAAGTATAGCAACGCCAAAGGGGAAACCTATACCTTCAACATGATCGACACCCCCGGTCACGTGGATTTTACCTATGAAGTTTCCCGGAGCCTGGCCGCCTGCGAAGGCGTTTTGCTGGTGGTCGATGCCACTCAGGGAATTCAGGCCCAGACCCTGGCGAATCTGAATCTGGCCATGCAACACGATCTCTACATTATTCCGGTCATCAATAAAATAGACCTTCCCAGCGCCGATCCGGAAAATGTCAAGGAACAGCTGGAGGATATTTGCCAGATCGAAGCGGATGAGGCGGTTTTGGTGAGCGCCAAAGAGGGAATAGGCATCGAGGCGTTGATGGATATGATTGTGGCCCATATTCCCCCTCCGTCCGGGGATGACAAGGCTCACCTCAAGTGCCTGCTCTTTGACGCCTGGTACGACACGTACCGTGGAGTGATTGTTCTTGTAAAGGTTAAAGAGGGAACCCTGCAAGTGGGGGATGAGATTGTGATGATGGCGACCGGCAATCATTTTGCAGTAGAAGAGTTGGGAGTTTTCACCCCCGTCCAAAAGCAGAAAAAAACTTTGTGCGCCGGTGAAGTGGGTTACATGGTGGCCAATATCAAGGAGCTGGATCAAACCAAGATCGGCGACACCGTCACTCATTTTCACAGACCCACCGCGGAACCTCTGGCCGGTTATAAGGATGTCAAGCCGATGGTTTTCAGCGGCATGTATCCGATCAGCGGCGATCAGTATGAACTATTGCGGGATGCTTTAAAGAAACTGCGTCTGAACGATGCTTCCATCACCTATGAAGCGGAGACTTCCACAGCGTTGGGTTTTGGTTTTCGGTGTGGCTTTTTGGGCCTGTTGCATATGGAAATTGTCCGGGAACGGCTGGAGAGAGAATACAACGTAGATCTGTTGACCACCGCGCCGACCGTTGTTTACAAAATATTCACCACCGACGGCGAAGTGGTGCAAATAGATAATCCCGCAACGTTGGACGAATATAAAAATATTGACCATCTGGAGGAACCCTATGTCATGGGCGTCATCATTGCCCCTGAAGAATATATCGGGACGATCATGGCCTTGACTCGCGACCGCAGAGGAAATCAGATCAAGATGGAATACCTGAGTCCCGGTACGGTGCTTTTGCAATACGAGCTGCCTTTCAATGAAATCGTTTTAGATTTTTACGATCGATTAAAATCCTCGACCAAAGGCTTTGCTTCGTTTGATTACGAATTTATAGATTTTAGAGCTTCAAATCTGGTAAAGTTGGACGTCCTTCTCAACGGCGAGACGGTGGATGCCCTTTCGATGATCGTCCACAAGGATAAGGCCTATTTTCTGGGCCGTGATCTGGTGAAAAAACTGAAGGAACAAATTCCCCGGCAAATGTATGAAGTGGCCATTCAAGCCGCGGTGGGGAGTAAAGTCATTGCCCGCGAGACTATCAAGGCGCTCAGAAAAAATGTGCTGGCCAAGTGTTATGGCGGCGATATCAGCCGGAAACGAAAATTACTCGAGAAACAAAAAGAGGGTAAAAAGAAAATGAAGCAGATCGGCAGAGTGGAAGTTCCTCAGGAAGCCTTCCTTGCAGTATTGAGGACCGATGGGAAATAAGGCGATCGACTCGGCTTCAGATTCCGGGTTTCAGACAAAACAGAAAAGTGTATTCAGAGAATATGTCGAGGCCATTTTAATTGCCCTCTTGCTGGCTCTGTTCATTCGCACCTTTATCTTGCAGGCGTTTAAAATTCCTTCCGGCTCCATGGAACCCACCCTGTTAATCGGGGATCATATTCTGGTTTCTAAATTTTCTTATGGCTTGCATATCCCCAACGAGATTCCCTTCGTCAATGTGAAACTTTTCTCGGATATTGTTTTATTTTCCGAGGTGCCGGAACGAGGCGACATCATTGTTTTTAAATTTCCCAAGGATGAAAGCCGGGATTTCATCAAACGGGTGATCGGTTTACCCGGCGATAAGCTTCAGGTCAAGCAACAAAAAGTGTTTATCAACGACAAGCCATATGAAGACCTGCATGCCTATCACCGAGAAATTCCTGGAACCGACCCGTTAATGCCCAGAGACGATTTTGGTCCCGTGCTGGTTCCAGACGGCCACTTGTTTGTGATGGGAGACAATCGCGAAAACAGTCAGGACAGCCGCTATTGGGGATTTTTGGATTTAAAAAAAGTGAAGGGCAAGGCTCTGGTGATCTATTGGTCCTGGAATGCCCTGGACGATTGGGTGCGTGCCGATCGGTTTGGCAAGATTTTAGAATAGATTCTTTCAGGCTTTCTTCGTGACGACACCTCCCTCTTCGGAAAAGTTAGAAAAACTCCGCTCCCTTTTGCAACGGTGCCAGAGCATTATTCTGGATTTTGACGGCCTGCTTGCCGATTCTGAGCCTTTTCACTACCGGGCGTACAACGAAGTTTTTGAGAGGTATGGACATACCCTCGACCCCGATGAGTATTGGGTGGAATGGACATCCAAGGGAAAAGGAATTGCAGGAGAGATTGAAAGGCACGATTTGAATCTAGGGGTGGACCCGAAAGATCTCCGTCAGGAAAAATTTGCAGTGTATTCGCGTTTTTGCAAAAGTGGCGACATCAAGTTATTTCCAGACACCCTGCCGCTGGTGAAAATCCTGGCTTCCACGCATAAGCTGGCCATCGCTTCCGGTTCGTGGAAAGAGGATATTCAAGCCATTTTAAAAAATGCCGATGCGCTTTCCTTGTTTCCCATCATTCTGGGGAAAGCATCCGCACCGCGGGAAAAACCTCATCCAGATATTTTTTTAAATGCGGCCCAGGATCTGGGATGTCCGCCGGAATCGTGTCTGGTGTTGGAGGATGCCTTGAAGGGGCTGACAGCAGCCACTCAGGCCGGGATGCCCTGTCTTATTATAAAGAGCCCGCTAAACCGGAACATCAATTTTGCGGGTGCGGATTTAGTGCTCTCCAGCCTGGCCGAACTGGTTTCTCTTCTAGAAGCCTTGCCCTCCTCTCCTGTTGAAGGTCAAATTACCTCCGCTTAATTTGTCACCAAATCCACCCCCGCTCTCATAAGGTTTGTGCGGATATCCTCTTTTTATAAAATTCCCAACATATAACGAAACGCAAAACCCTTGTATTTCCGGGGTTATAACAATCTCTTGTCCGCCTGACCTTTTGGCAGTCATTTTGCTTTAGTTTCAATAGCATGGATCCCTGATTGGAGTGTTTTCTTTAACCTATGAGATTGGATTTTATGTTTGTCAGTGTAAGAACTTCCGATTTGCAACCGGGCATGGTGGTCGCCCGCGATGTTAAAGATCTGCATGGCCGTCTTCTCGTTCCGGCCGGAGCCAAAACATCGGCCAAGCATTTGAATGTTTTAAAAATCTGGGGAGTCTCTGAGGTTTTCATCAATGGAGATTCAAAGCTCGAGAAAAAAGCAGACCCTTTAGATGCTCTGGATCCCCGACAAAGAAAACAAATAGAAGAAGAAATGCAGACTTTGTTTTGCAGGCATGATCTGAACGATCCGGTCATCAAAGAGCTTATGGATATATGTATCCACCGAAAATTAAATACCTCCTTGAAGTGAGAAAGAACTGATGAAACAAGATGTGGAAAGTGTATTGGATCTTTCATGCCAGATTTCCTCCCTGCCGAGTCTGTTTAAACAGATCAATAAAGCCGTTGAAGATCCCGAAAGTTCTCTTTTGGATATTGCCAGGTTGATCAGTGGAGATTCTGTGCTTTCCGCCCGCTTGTTAAAACTGGCAAACAGTTCCTTTTTTGGGTTCCCATCTCAAATCGAAACTGTCACTCACGCCGTCACCGTGATTGGGATGGCGCAAATACGGGATTTGGTTCTGGCGGTGATGGTCACCAGCCGGTTCAAGCACCTGCCTCCAGAATTGATCGATATGAAAGATTTTTGGTTTCACAGTATTGCCTGTGGCCTGGCGGCGAGAGTCATTGCGACGTATCGCCATGAAACCAATGTAGAACGGTTTTACGTGATGGGCATGTTTCATGACTTGGGGCGTTTGCTATTATTGATGAATTTTGCCAACCCGGTAAAAGACATTGCGTTGCGGGTTAAAGAGAAGAAGGCATCTTTTCAACAGCTGGAGCGCGAAGTGATCGGTTGTGATCACGCAGAAGTGGGTGGGGCTCTCTTAAAAAGATGGAAGCTTCCGGAAAGCCTGAGTGAGCCGATTGCCTGTCAGCATGACCCATCAATAGCCATTAACTTTCCCGTGGAAGCCGCTATTCTCCACATTGCAGATATTATCGCCCATGCGCTGATTCTGGGAGGGAGCGGAGATCCGTTTGTTCCTCGATTGGACACTGAAGCCTGGAAAAAAATTGATCTCCCGGTGAGCTTGTTGCCGGCCATTGTCAATCAAGTGGATCGGCAGTTTCCGGGAGCGACTCAAATGTTTCTCCCTGAGGAGTGATGTATGGAAAAAAATAACCAGCGGTTTACGACCGAAGAGCAGATGCGGGCTCGCATCGAATTTCTGGAAAATCGAGAAGGTCTGCAGGTTTATAGTTTGGATTGGCTGTCCACGCTTGGCGAGTTTCAACGCCAAAGCAATATGGAGCTTAGCACCCAGTCCATATTGGATATGGCCTGCAAACATCTAAAGCATTTGATCGACTTGGAAGTCACGGCTTTTTATCTGGTGGATAAAGAAGATTCCGATTTAATTTTAACTCATTTGGACCCCAAGGATGAGGAGTACGATTTTCAAGAAGAATTTGGTTTTCATGTGGACCAGGGAACCGTTGCCTGGACTCTGAATCAGAACAGGCCGGTGATTGTTGAGTCACGTCAATCGGGTCAAAAAATAATCTTTCATACTCTGGCCACACGGGCATCTGTTCAGGGTTTGTTTGCCGGGGTGGTTGCAGATGAAAGGCAATTGGAAAATGAAGGGTTTCATTATTTGCTGACGATCCTTTTGCAACATACAGCTAATTCACTGGAAAGTTCGTCGTTCTATAAACTCCTTTCCGAACAGAATCAGAATCTCGAAAAAATCGTCAAGAACCGAACGGGAAAATTGGAAAATCAAACCGTTCAGTTGAAAAAAGAAGTTGCCGAGCGTCAGAGGGCAATCCTGGCCCTGGAATCCAGTGAGACCCGGATTCAAATGATAGTTGACAATGTGGCGGCAGGGATCATTAGCACGGATGCGCACGGAAGGATAAAATCCTACAATTACATGGCGGAAAAAATATTTGGATACTCAGCATCGGAAGTTATAGGCCAGCCTGTCAAATTGTTGATCCCGCCACGATATTATGAAACAGAAAAGCAACATCTCGATACCCGGATTTCAAATATTGCGGGTCTTACTGATGAGGTTGAGGGTCTACGCAGGGACAAGTCCGAAGTTCCTTTAAACATCGCTGTCAATGAAATGTTTGTCGAAGGAAAACGCATGTTTACGGGGATTTTTCATGACATCACAGAGCAAAAAAAAGCGCGCGCCCAACAGGCCATGCAATTTTCACTGACCAAGCTTTTTGCAGACTCGCGAAGTATGGAAGAGGCGATTCCAGATATTCTCAAAGTAATTGGCGAGTTTTTGCACTGGGATCTCAGTTTTTACTGGGAGATGAACGAAGCGGAGGCCGGCTTGCAGTGCAAATACGGTTGGCGCTCTGACTTTATTCAAGGCAAAAATTTCCAGGAGTTTGAGAGACAAACGCATGAAATTATATTTCCTGATGGGGTCGGTTTGCCGGGGAGGATTTGGGAAACCCAGGCGCCAGCATGGATACCCGATGTTACTCAGGACAGCAACTTCCCGCGGGCGCCATATGCCGCTAAAATAGGTCTTCACTCAGGATTTGGTTTCCCGGTGATCGCATCTCAACAGGTGATCGGCGTGATCGAAGTTTTTACCCGGAAGATTTGCAGGCTTGATGAAAATCCTGCGAATTTACTTATCAGTTTGGGAAGTCAAATCGGACAATTTGCCGAGCGAAAAAATGCTGAAGTGGAAATCGTCAAGGCCAAGGAGGAAGCGGATCGGGCCAACATGGCAAAAAGCGATTTCTTAGCCAATATGAGCCATGAAATTCGAACACCGATGAATTCCATCATCGGCATGGCTGACCTGTTGGCGGAATCCCCCTTGTCTTCAGAACAAAAGCAGTATGTTCAATTATTCCGTTCTGCGGGGGAAAGTCTTTTAATGCTGATCAACGATATACTGGATCTTTCGAAAATTGAATCCGGGAGCTTTGATATGGAATGTGTTCCATTTTTCATCCGCGACCTGGTCGAAAAAACTGTGCAGATTATGGATGTGCGGGCGCAGTAAAAATCCATTTCCTTGATTTGGCAAGTGGATGCAGACGTTCCCAACTGTCTGAAGGGCGACCCCTATAGACTGCGCCAGATCTTGACCAATCTGATAGGCAATTCCATTAAATTCACTGACACCGGGTCGGTTCTTATTCACATCGAAAATAACCTTGAAGAGAAAAATGAAGAGTCGCTGAGATTTTCGGTGACCGATACAGGGATTGGAATTCCAACAGATAAACTGGGTTCTATTTTTACAAGTTTCAGCCAGGCCAGTTCGGACACGACCCGCAAGTATGGAGGAACGGGGCTGGGGTTGAGCATTACCCGACAACTTGTGGAGAAAATGAAGGGAACTATTTGGGTGGAAAGTCAGTTAGGTGAGGGCAGTACTTTTTTCTTCACGACTCAATTTGAAACTGCAAACGATGATGAAAAATCCGTTGCCCTTGCAAACAGCGTTAACCTTTCGGGTAACAGTCGGGTTGTGACGCCTCATAATACGGAACCTGATTTAACAGGCGATGGTGATGAGGAAAATAAATCGTTGAAGATCTTGCTTGCTGAAGATTCTCCGGACAATCAATTGTTGATTAAGTTGTACCTTAAAAAAACAAACCATGAGCTGGATATTGCCGAAAATGGGGAAATCGCCGTAAAAAAATTCATTTCTGGGAATTACGATCTGGTTCTGATGGATATCCAAATGCCTGTCATGGATGGTTATTCGGCTGCGAAAAAAATCCGTGAATGGGAAAAGGAAAAAAATGTTAAAGAAGTTTCCATCCTCGCGTTGACCGCTCATGCGCTGAATGGGGAAAAGGAACGGTGTGTGCAGGCCGGGTGTTCTGATTATTTGACCAAGCCCATTAAAAAGGATAAATTGCTGCAAATTATTGACGATTATGCAGAGAAAAAAGGCGAGGTCGTTATTGGATAAGAAAATTTTTCTGGCTTCAGGCTGGAGGCTCAGGAAGGTGGCAGGCGTTCTTTTTCCAGATTGATTTTAAAGCCTGTAAATATTTTCTGAATGGGAGGAATGAGTTGTTCCTTAAGCTCTTCTGGCACCCAGTTGATCTTGTCCTCACGCCAGTTTTCAATTTTTCGGATATCCAGTCCGGCTTTTGCGAAATGCCCGTCCAGTGCTTCCTCATACCCGTAAATCAGGGCATTGTGAAAAACCTTCAGATAAAGTTCCTGAATCAGAACCGGGTCGTGCAGCCCTTTCATGAAGTGATCCATCAATTCCTGAATAAGGGGGTTGGCGTGCTCTTGAAAATCTGGTGAGCAGGCTCCTTCAAGGGTTCGGTAGATAATGATAATATCCTGCAAAAGAAATTTTAGATCCTTGGGGTCTTTGGTAACCGGCCCGCGATCGAGGTCGAAAAATTCCTTGTACTCTTTGAGGATTCGCGCCACATCGTGAATAACGGATTCTTCCCAGGGAACATGATTCCACACGAAAAAAGCACGTAACCAGCGGACCCGCTCCTTGGCGTCCTCCATATGCATGGTGATGCTGGGTTTGGCGCGATTGCTATAAGGTAGCCGTCCTCCCCACATTTTTAGTTTCAAGTCCAGGTCGTAGGGGCTGAAGGCGTTTATGAACTCATCGGAATAACAGCTGATCAGGCGTTCCAGGTTTTCATGTTTGTCCAGAGGACTGTTTTGTGGCAGGTTGACTATGCAATAGAGACGCCAGATTCTTCTTTTAGCTTTCCCGTTTTTCTCGGCAATGAGATAGGTCCCCCCCCAGATTCCCGAGGTGATGGGAATCTCGAGCTGATAAGCTTCTCTGAGTTTTTCAGAGACTTTCGTGGCCACATTGCCGTAAAGCTCGTTCAGATGATACAGATTGATTAAATGATCCTTTGAAAAAACCGGTCCGGACGACAACGCATTTCCTTGCATTTGATTCTGGGGCTCAATAGAGTTTCATTGTGAAAAATGCAACTATTCTAACTGTCAGCAAAAAAAAATTCCATCCCTAAGTAGGGATGGAATTTAAAAGAACGCTCTGACGGTGCAGAATTCAGCCGGGCGAAAAAACCTTTTGTTTGCCTGAGCAAACAGAGCAAGGTTTAATTACCGGACACCTGTCTCCTTGACGCCGATTCTCTTGTAATCTTCTTCAGTCAACATTTTACTGTCCTTTGCCTCACTGCTCACGGTGCCGCTTTTAGCAGGGGTCCCACTTCCCGCCTGGGTCGTAACGCATCCTACCAAGCCCAGAGAAAATGTCAGTAGCATTGCAATTATTGTGGTTTTCATAGATTCTCCTTGATTTGAAATTAGGGACGCCGAAATATTAATAGAGACAAGTAATTCATCTGAATAAGTGCACTTGGGGATAATGAGGGCCATTATGTATCAAAACTTTTTTAAAATCAATCCGGGAACAAAAAAATAACTCTGCACTACCCAAAAAAAACAGTGATTTTCAAAATATCTCGCAATTGCAAGCTCTTCCCGTGAATTTGTCGGGTTGGAATCCGCTTTTTATTAATGAAAGAATATCCTTTCCCCTTACTTTTACGAGGATCCTCTGAAAAAAACTTTTGATTTATATTTAAAAAGAAAAAAGGGTAAAAGATCTTGATGAGCATGCTATTGAAAAGATTATGTAGAAATGATAATTTTGAAACTGTCCTCTAGCCCATATATAGCATATTCGCTTTTTTGATGGGTCGTGTTCTCTATTGCATGAGAGTACGAAATATATATTGGGCTGTTAGTATCATGATAAATTTACGTTCGAGGAACAAAATCTTGAATCGAAGCTTTTCGCTCCTGTGTCTGGCCGTTTTGGTTGCCGTGGTATCGGTGATACCCTCTCAACTGGAGAGCCGTTCAGAAGATCTTCCCAATAAATTTTGGCAAGAATTAGAGCCTGGTTTGGAGTTGGGGAGTTTTGTCCCTTCCCAGAAGTCACAATTGGGAGATTCTGTCATCCAGGTGCTTCGCATCGATTTGAGATATTTTGAATTCAGGTTATTGAACGCTTCCGCCAAAGCCAGTGGTCAACGGAAGTCCGTCAAGGACTGGGTCAATGAAAATGGTTTGATTGCCGGCATCAACGCCAGTATGTATCAGCAAGATAATCTGACCAGTGTTTCCTATATGAAGACCGGCAATCATGTCAACAGTTCCTGGGTTTCCAAGGACCGCACCTTTCTGGCTTTTGATCCCAAAAACAAATCCCTGCCTTCAGCAAAAATTTTTGACCGTGATTGTGAAGATTTCGAGGAGACTCGCAAACACTACCGTTCGCTGATTCAGAGTATTCGCATGGTTTCGTGTGACGGGAAAAATGTCTGGGAACCACAACAAAAAAAATGGAGCATCGCCGCTGTGGGAATGGACTCCAAAGGACGTATTTTATTTATGCATGTTAGTTCTCCACACTCCACTCACGACTTCATCAATATTCTGTTAGACCTGCCCATCGACCTCAAGCGAGCTATGTACGTTGAGGGCGGAAAAGACGCGCAACTTTATATCAATACAGTCAAGGACGAGTTTGAATTTGTCGGCAACTATTCAACCGGAGTCAATAATGCGGACAGCACCTTTGCCTGGCCCGTGCCCAATGTATTGGGGATTGTCCGGGCTCCCAGAAAGAAATGACCTCTCATAGTCAGTGAAAATGACCCCCGGCAACAAAAAAAAATTTCGTTGTAAATCCAGGTTCCGAATCATGGCGGGAGACGCCATTGCTTTGGGACCGGGAAAAATCGATTTGCTAGAAGCCATTGACCGCAGTGGCTCGATTTCCAAAGCGGCAAGGGAAATCAAGCTCAGTTATCGCAGAGCCTGGGATATGGTCGATACCATGAACCAGTGTTTTAAGAAACCCCTGGTCTCAAGCTCCACGGGCGGCAAAGGGGGAGGGGGCGCCACGCTGACCCCGTTGGGTGAGCGCATGATTGGGCTTTATCGGGCGATGGAATCTGCGGCGGAAGCATCCACCCAGGCTGAATGGAAAGCCATCAAACAGTTATTGAAGCAACCGGACGGTTCTTCTTAATCAATATACTTGCATTGTTAAATAACTGACGACGATATAACGCATCAGTTTGCCTACGGTGACCAAGAGTACAAACCACAATAAACGAATGCGCAAAATGCCAGCTAGCACGGTTATTGGATCGCCAATGAATGGCACCCAGGCAAAACATAGAGAGAACAATCCGTATTTTACAAAACGCTGCTCTGCTCGAACAAAATCCTCTTCAGAAATCTTCAGCCACTTTTTTATAGCCTCCAGACTTGCCCAATAGCCCAAGGCATAATTCGCAAGAGACCCCAATACATTTCCAATGGTTGCGAAAGTAACTAAGGCTAGTGGCGATAAACCATTTAACAATAAAGTGCTTAAAACCACTTCAGAGCTTAAAGGTAAAATTGTCGCCGCTAAAAATGCCGCAACAAAAAGGCCGAAATAGCCCAGTTCAGCAAAAGTGTCCATGCGATAAATTCAGGGCATCTCTAAAAATTAGTTTTCACGGAAAATAGAATCGTGTGCAAAATTTACTTAAATCAGTGGCACGGGCGACCTATCCTTAAATTTAAGGGTAGGTCGCCTGTCCTGCTAAAACAAAAGACGCTTCCTTGAATTGGCGATTCGGTGCCGTTGTCAATTTTTAGAAGTGCCCTTCAATCACTTTTCCGCGACGATCTCAAATCCCAGGAAATCGATGGAAATATCGTCGCCCGGAAACAGGCTGTAGGCGTCGGTTTCATCGTGGTATTTATTGAAATCAAAATGCGTGACCTTGAACCCCGCCTGTTTTGTATCGCTGATCAGCGTTTCGCAAAAGTCCCCTTCGATCGTCACCAGAGTTTCCAGATATCCCGGAATCAACTTTCCTTTAAAGTCAGGTTCTTTGCCTTTTTTTAGTATTCGATGTTCCAGGTCGGTGTCCAGAATTTGCAGAGTCCCGCCAGGGCTCAACGCTTGCATGGCCCAATGCAAAAACTTCTGTCGTTCCTGACGTTTGAGGTGGTGCAGAAATTTATTGGCCCAGATTTCGCCGAGAGCCGGAACCTCGGGATCTTCAGCGCCGAATTCTGCTTTTAGAATTTCGATGTTGTTTTTCTTCGTCAGGCTTTTGTAATGCTTCAGGCCCTCGACGATGAACGGCATGTTGTCCGTTAAATAAAGTGTTGGGTGTGTAGCTGGCCATTGATGAATCCTGTTGTATCCGGTCAACCCGGTGGCGATATCCATGAGCGGGTTTTTCAGGTTCGCAGGCAGTTCCGGAAGGGCTTCATCCCAGGGGAAGTTTTCCGTTTGAAACATGTAATAGCTGTAGCTTTCGCTCAACAGCCGTATGATTTCAGGGTCATCACGAAATTGGGGATCGGCTTTAAGCGTTCGGGTCAATTCCTGGAACAGCGCTTCCATTTTCTGGTTCAGCTCGGGAAGGTCGGCATAATCCACCGAACGGTCTTTTCTGAGATTGATGTTGATGTGGTCAAAATTCAGGAAAACAGCGGGGCGCTCATGCTGGACGTAAATCAGGTCCGCGAGATCCAGCATCAACTCAGGATACGCCGAGCGTAAAATCAAATTGAAACAATCCTGATGCCGTTTGCCTTCCTCACTATTGGGAAAACCTAAAGACGGATCCAAATGAGAAAAAAACTGTTGAACGCGCTCGACCAGCTCTGGTGAGCTGGAATGATGTAAGCCTGAAAAGGCGCGACCGTGATCCGTCAGCAACGGCAGCCGGTCCGGGGTCGTGACGAAAATAGAGGTGTTACTCACGATAACGCACCGCAGGCTTTTTCCACGGTTTCGATAACATCGCCTGTGTCGATGATTTTGGTAATGGTTTCAATATCCGGGGATAACTCCCGGTCTGTTTTCATGTGGCTCACGTGTCGCCTGATCACTTCGTAAGCCGCCAGAGTTCCTTTGCCCGGTTTCAGGTTGGTGAGCAGGTCCAGACCCTGCGCCGCGCACAGCAGTTCGATGGCGATCACATGCTTTAAATTTTCCAGAATATCCTTTGCCTTTCGCGCCGCAATCGTCCCCATGCTGACATGGTCCTCCTTATTGGCGGACGTGGGGATGGAATCCACCGAAGCGGGATGCGCCAGCACCTTGTTTTCCGAAACCAGGGCCGCCGCCGTGTACTGCGCGATCATGAACCCGGAGTTGAGCCCGCCTTCCTGGATCAAAAACGAGGGCAGACCGCTGAGAGTGGGGTTGACCATGCGCTCGATGCGCCGCTCCGAGATGCTGGCAAATTCCGCCAACGCCACGGCGAGATGATCCATGGCCAGAGCGATGGGTTGCCCGTGGAAATTTCCTCCCGACAGGATTTGCCCGTCTGGAAACACCAGAGGGTTTTCGGTGGCGGAATTGATTTCCGTTGCAAGGGTCCGATGCGCGAATTCAATCGTGTCGCGGCTGGCTCCGTGGACCTGCGGCGTGCACCGTAAGGAATAGGCATCCTGAATACGCTTGCAGTCTTTATGCGAGGTGATGATCTCGCTGGCGTCGGTGATTTGCCGCATGTTGGCGGCGGATTGAATCTGGCCGGGGTGAGGACGTATGCGGTGAATTCTTTTGTGCAGTTGGGTGTTGGTTCCGAGTAAAACCTCAAGACTCATGGAAGCGGCGATATCGGCGATTTTGGCTAACTGTATTGCTTGATGTAGCGTCCAGACACCGATGGCAGTCATCACCTGGGTGCCGTTGATGAGAGCCAGCCCTTCTCCTTCCGCCAAAACCACGGGATCGATTTTTTCTCGTTTTAAAGCGGTACCTCCGGATATCCAACGCCCGTCTTGAAAGCGCGCCTTGCCCCGGCCAATCAAAACCAGAGACAAATGCGCCAGGGGTGCCAAATCGCCACTGGCTCCCACCGACCCCTTTTCTGGAACCTCAGGAATGATTCCGCTATTGAAAACATCGACCAGAGTTTTAAGCGTGGTCCAGCGCAACCCGGAATAGCCTTTGGCCTTGCTGTTGATCATCAACGCCATGACCAGCCGGACGATTGCATCAGGCAAGGGGTTGCCGACGCCGGCGGCGTGGCTCATTAAAATATTTTTTTGCAATAGCTTGCCTTTGTCTCTGGAGATAAAGACATCGCTTAAAGCGCCGAACCCGGTGGTGATTCCGTAAACCGGCTCTCCCCCGCGAATCGCCTTATTGATGACCTCGCGCGATTTCTGGACTTTATGTCGGCAGGCAGGGGCCACGCGGATTTGCGTGTCAGGGTCCACAACCCTTACCAGAGTTTCCAACGTGAGGCTTTCACCATCCAGAACAAGTTTTTTCATGATTTAAATATTAGCTTTTGCGGTAGTCCAGTTATTCCTCAAGGCCAGTTCCAGCCGGCCCTGCCGAGAAGATAGAAAGACAAAATAAAACAGGGAAGAAAATAAGGCACGACCGGCAGATAATCTCCTCCCAGAATCAATCCAGTTGAACCTAAGAAACGCAGGCCCGATAAGACAGCCAGGGTCTTTACCCAGCGGATGCGTTGATTCAAAACTTGTTTGGTAAGAAACAAAACCAGCGCCAGCACCAGCGGCCAGAATATTGCCTTGGGGAACTCCGGGAAAAAAGGCGGCATGAACCCCCAGGCCAGGGCAATATAAATACTACTCAACCCCAGAAAACCGTAGCCGGCCACTTGAAATTTTTTGAGCCGCTTGTTGGTGATGCTGTTCGTCTCGGCGATCTCCAGATCCATGCACCCCTCTTCCTGAAATAAGTCCCCGGCTTGCAGTTTCCGTTCGGGTATGATATTCAAAACCCTGCATATAGTGTCAGTAGAATGCTTTCTTATCCGCTGATCCCCTGAATCCATCATCAGTCTAAATATTGATCCTTATAATTTAAGATGCTTTCTGTTCAAGACCAACTGAAAATAATCCGCCGGGGAGCGACTGAGCTCATTGATGAAAAAGAGCTCACCGAACAATTGGAGAAATCCATTAAAACAGGCACGCCCCTTCGAGTCAAGGCGGGCTTTGACCCCACGGCACCCGACCTGCACCTCGGTCATACGGTCTTGCTTCATAAGATGCGGCAGTTTCAGAGCCTCGGTCATGAAGTGATCTTTTTGATCGGCGATTTTACCGCCATGATCGGCGACCCCACCGGAAAATCCGAAACCCGGAAAAGTCTCACTCTGGAAGAAGTCAAATCCAATGCTGAAACTTACCTGGATCAGGTTTTCAAGATTCTGGATGCGGATAAAACCACGGTGGCCTACAACAGCGAATGGATGAACAAGTTCACGTCCCAGGAGATGATCTCTCTGGCCGCCCGCTACACGGTCGCCCGTATGCTGGAGCGGGACGATTTTCAGAAACGCATGGCGAACCAACTGCCGATTTCCATCCACGAATTATTTTACCCCTTGATTCAGGGATATGATTCAGTAGCTTTAAAGGCCGATGTGGAGTTGGGAGGTACGGATCAAAAATTCAATTTATTGGTGGGAAGGGATATGCAGCGTTCCTATGGAGTGGCGCCGCAAACGGTGCTCACCATGCCGCTCCTGGAAGGAACCGATGGCGTTCAGAAAATGAGCAAGAGCCTGGGCAACAGCATCGGCGTGCTGGACTCGCCCGCAGAAATGTTCGGCAAGACCCTATCGATCTCTGACGAATTGATGTGGCGTTACTTTCAATTGTTGAGCGATATCTCGGACAAAGAACTCGAAGGACTGCAAGCGCAAGCGAAAACGGGGGAACTCAATCCTAAAAATGCCAAGGTGAAACTGGCCAAGGAAATCGTCAGCCGGTATCATTCTCCAGACGCCGCTGAACATGCGGCTCGTGAATTTGAAAATGTATTTAAGAAAAAGGAAATTCCCGATGACATTCCTGAAGCGAAAACCTGGGGCCCGGATGCGCGGTGGATTTGTAAAGTTTTAGCCGAACACTCTCTGACCGAGAGCACGTCCGCCGCCCAGAGGTTGATTAAGCAGGGCGCGGTTACCGTGAACGGCCAAAAAGTTTCCGATAAAGATTTGCAGCTGGAAGGAAACCAGGACTACCTCATCAAAGTAGGCAAGAAACGGTTTCTTAAAATCACATCTAGTTGACCGGCAGGTTCGATCCGCTGGCCATAAAATGAACTCTCCGGTTCTGGCTCCAGCAGGACTCCTCACTAGCCATGCAGAATGGTTTTTCCTCCCCATAACTGATCAGTTGCACCCGGTGTTCTTCAATGCCCTGCGAGGAAAGAAAGCTTTTGACTGAATTCGCCCGCCGTTCTCCGAGAGCAAGGTTGTAATTGTTGGTTCCCCGCTCATCACAATAGCCTTCAACCCGGATTTGAATATTTGGATACTTTTGTAAATATTCAACATTTGTCAGCAGAGTTTTGCGAGACATGTCATCCAGATCGTACTGGTCAAACTTAAAATGAATATCCTCTAATCCCTCAGTTGGGGAATAGGCCAGCAATTCAGCATCTTCAATTTCTTCTCCCTCAAGCATTGCCGGGTCTAAATCTGCGAAAGGTTCCTCTACAGGCAATGGTTCCTGGGCTTGTTCCAGCGGCATGTCTATGTCCGCAGATGCGTAGAGAGGTGCATCCTGTAACGCCGCGACGTCTAATAAGGGAGGGGAAATTATATCCACAGGCTTATAACGGGCCATCGCTCCTAAAGGAATAGAATGGAAACCGGAGATGACGATGGCGGTGGATGTTTCCTTCTGGGTGTCCAGCACCTGCACTTCAGCAACCACCTGGGGGATCAAGGGAACTCTCTTGGGGGCGAGTTCATTCCACGTTTTGTCCATTACCAGGTTAGGTGTTACGTAAACTTCAAACCGGTCGCCAGGAATTACCTTGTCGTTACTGCCGCGGTCGATATAAAGGATTTCATTCAGCCCTCCTATATAATGTTCCCGCTTGAAGGCGATCACGTAGGCCTCCAGGCTTTCGTCCCCTTTGGCTTCGGGAAGACGGGGTGGGGCGCTCAGTTTTTCAAAGGGGGTGACAAAATCCCCGACTTTGATCGGGTTGTAGGATTCTCTGATGATTGCTTTTGACGATTTTTCTGTCGATTCGAGTATTTCCAGAGTTCCAAGCGGATGAACCAGATGTCCCATCTTTTTTCCAGCGCGAGAATAATAAGTGGGGTGAGGTTGTGCCAGGGGTCTTTCATAGCCTGAAATTCCTATGAGCTCAGTTCCCTGGATAGCGGGATGAAGGATGGGCCTTACCTTGGAAAATATGGTGAACTTGCTGCCTTTTGTAGTGCCATCCGAAAGGCCAATATCGAGGTAAACGATTTCCCCGAGGGCAAAAAAATGATGATCGCCAAAACTTTTAATGATGGTGCCCACCGGGCTTGTTTCAGGAAGGATGAATCCTGCCTGTTCCAAAGTATTCTCTGTAAACTGAAGTCTGCTCCCCTTGAGATCTTCCGGCTCGCCTTCCAGAACCTGAACGCGTCCAGGAGAGAGTTGAGCGATTTCAACAGGATTGAAGGAGGAGTCAAGGAATTTTACCTGTGTCCCTGCGAAAGACCAACCAGGGGAGGCGGTTTCCAAAAGAAAAATGCACGCAACCAATAACCCGCAATGAATTAAAGGCCCAATTTTTGTGGCCCACTGGCAGGCATTAGAAAAATTTATTGTTTGTTCCTTTAAGAGCAAGTCTGGCTTTGAATCCCTCATGATACCCCCAAAAATAATTAAGGCATTAATTCTAAATATTTTACACCAATATTGTCTTTTTTTGTAACTAAATTTGTTATTTTTACTGAAATGGCTGTTTATTTATTTCAAGTGCGCTAATATTGGACATATATTTTTACTTGTGACAAAATATTGTCACTCGCTTGCCGGATGGAAAATAAATAGAAATCACACTTGACAAGGGGTGGGGACGGATGAAATAATTCGTTTTTGAAAATCGTTGGAGAAGGTCTGTGGATTTATTGATAATCCATTAAAATTCAATGGTTTTTGTTTTTTGTAAAGCCTAAACAGAGATTGCTATGAAGCGAACATACCAACCAAAAAATATTCGCAGGAAGCGAACACACGGGTTTCGGGCAAGGACTGCCACAGTAGGAGGAAGGAAAGTATTGGCCAACCGCAGAAGGAAAGGGCGGAAAAGATTGACCGTATAGCCAATGGGTCGGTATTCCTTCGATAAAACTGAGAGATTGGCCAAAAGGCACCAGTTTGAAAAGGTCATGGCCGATGGCCTGAGGAAGCGTGTCGGTACGTATTGCACTGTTTTTACAATTCCCAACGGGTTGGACAGGAAGAGACTCGGCATCATCGCTTCGAAAAAAATTGGCAACGCCGTGGCTCGAAATCGGGCCAAGCGAAAAATCAGGGATGTGTTTCGGCGCATTAAGGACAACATATCGCCGGCGATGGATATTGTGATCATTTCTGGAAAAGATTTGGTTTCCCTTCCCGTTCAAATTCTTGAAGAAAAAATTTCCAAGCCTCTTTTTTCCCAAAGATAGTATTTGTTGCTTTCCCGCCTCGGCGAACCCTCTGAGAAAATCCATGATAAACTGGTTTTTAATCAAGATCATCAGAATCTATCAAAAGTGTGTGTCCCCATTTTTGACTCCTTCCTGCAGATTCTACCCGACTTGCTCAGAATATTCGGCACAGGCATTGGATCGTTTCCCGGCTTACAAGGCATTGGGAAGAATTGTTGTTCGATTGCTTAAATGTCATCCTTATCATGACGGAGGGAAGGACCTCCTGAAATGACAGACCCAAAACCTGGAGAATGATTCTTGGAGAATAGAGTATTACTGGCCTTCGTATTGTCCCTGGTGGTTTTTGTAGGATGGGGGTATTTCCTTGAGGAGGTTCAGGGGCCACCGCCTGAGAAAATAGCCGTATCGCAAAAGCAGGCCGGAAAAGTTCGACCGACCCAGCCTCTTACGCAATCAGGGGGAGAGAGTGTTGCGCCTCAAGGCTCCGTGCTGAATAAAAGCCAGGGAGCTTTGCCTGTGCCCGCACAAGTTCAATTTCCCGGTACCGAGGTGGTGGTGAAAGTTTCCACCGGCCAGGCCGAGATGGAATTTTCCAGCCAGGGGGGAACGCTCCGGAAAATTCTTTTGCCTAAATACCATGACGATAAAGGCAACGTCGTCAATCTGGTGGAGCACGAAGGCGTAGATAAATGGCCTCTTTCCCTGGAATCATCTGATCCCGGAATCACAAATGTTCTGCAAAACGCTTATTACGAGACATCTGTCAAATCACTGGTGTTGACGGAGTCCAACCCCACCGAAAAGCTGACCTTTCATCTCAAGCATGAATCGGGATTGGAAGTGATCCGCGAGTACATCTTTCAATACAACAGTTTCATGGTGGATGTAGAGACCCGGATCAACGCCCCGACGTTTGCCAGCCAAAACCTGCAATATTGGGCTTTGTGGGGGCCTTCAATGGGAGGCAAGGTTGAATCACAAACCAATTATTTTGTGTTTTCCGGAGCCACCACGTTTGCGAATAATGAGCGCATTGAAACACCCGCTGATGAAATCACCGATGTGGTGCATCACCGGGGCGATGTGCAGTGGACTGCTTTCCAGAATAAATATTTCGGTGTGGCGCTGATTCCTGTGAGCGGGACCAAATCCTCTCTGGTGAAAAAAGAAGGGGACCGCATGTATGTCGGGTTGGATTTCGAGGCGGTTCAGTCAGCGGTCTCGGCCTCTCATCTCATCTATGCAGGAACCAAGCAACTGCAGGTTCTGGAAGATTCCGGTCACAAGCTGTTTCGTCTTATGGATTATGGGTGGTTTGGCAACAAGTTTGCTTTTCTGGTCAAACCCCTGCTCAAAACGCTCGAATATTTTCATGGACTCACTGGCAATTATGGCTGGTCGATTATTTTTCTGACTGTCATCATCAAGCTGATATTTTCTCCCCTGACCCATAAGAGCTTCAAATCCATGAAGGGGATGCAAAAAGTTCAGCCGTACATCAAGTTGATTCAGGAGCGCAACAAGGGCGATCGTCAGAAGATCAACGAGGAGATGCTGGAGCTGTACAAAAAGTATAAGGTGAATCCTCTAGGGGGGTGTCTGCCCATGCTTTTACAGATCCCGGTTTTTATTGCCTTGTACCACGCCCTGTTCTTTTCCATCGAATTGCGCGGTGCTCCGTTTTTCGGATGGATACAGGATCTCTCCGTCAGCGATCCGTATTATGTGACTCCGGTTCTCATGGGGGTCACCATGTTTTTGCAACAGCGGCTTTCGCCTGCAGTAGGCGATCCGGTGCAACAAAAGATCATGATGTTCCTGCCCCTGGTTTTTACCTTCTTGTTCATGTCCTTCCCTTCGGGCCTGGTGATTTACTGGACGGTCAATAACCTTTTGACGATCTCCCAGCAATATTATATTTACAAGGTTGCAAAGGACTGACCCGCTGGACCCACCAGCCGAGGGCTGGAGCAAATATTTTAGCGCGATGAGTTTATGGGCTGACAGGACCTCCATCGTGCTGAATTTTTTATCCTGAGGTTCTCGAGGCCGGTGAGCATAACGCGCCCCTCCGGGGCATGAAGCCAATGGAAAGGAATCCCATGCGTCAGTCCCACATCTCCTCCCGCGTAGCGAGCTCACGAGCCAGTTCGCCCCCTGCGGAGGAGCCATGAGCGACACCATCGCATCCATCGCCACCCCGGCAGGTGAGGGGGGTATCAGCGTTATCCGCCTCAGCGGACCCCGGTCCTTACCGATTGCCGCCAATCTTTTTCACTCTTCCTTTGGCGCCAACCTTCAACATTGCGTGCCGCAAAAAGTTTATTTTGGAAAAATTCTTGATCCGCAATCTCAAGCTTGTGTGGATGAAGTATTGCTGACTTATTTTAGAGCGCCAAAAAGTTACACCGCCGAAGATGTTGTTGAAGTCAGCATGCATGGCGGCCTTTTTGTCACCGGAAAAATTCTGCAACTCCTATTGGACCAGGGGGCGCGTTTGGCGGAACCTGGAGAGTTCACCCGCCGCGCATTTTTAAATGGCAGGATGGACCTTTCGCAAGCCGAGGCGGTTACGGATGTGATCCATGCCTCTTCAGAAAGAGCGCTGAAGTCGGCGGTCGCGCAATTGCAGGGAAGTCTTTCCGGGAAACTGAATCGCTGGTACGAGGGGTTGCTCGCCGTCCTCGCTCAGCTCGAAGCCTCCATCGATTTTTCAGAGGAAGGGTTGAAGTTTCAAAAAAGAGAAGAAACCCTCGCTGAAGTTAAACAGATACAAACAGATCTTGAAGCGCTCATCCAAACCTATCGCCAGGGAAAAATTTTTCGTGAAGGCGCCCATGTGGTTTTGGTGGGCAAACCTAATGTAGGGAAATCCAGCCTGCTCAATGCGCTTCTTAAGGAAGACCGGGCCATTGTGACCCCACTGCCTGGAACGACCAGAGACACACTTGAAGAGAGGCTGCGGATTCGGGATATTCATATCAATATCATCGATGCCGCCGGGTTGCGGGAAGACCCGGAACTCATTGAGAAAGAAGGCATGAGGAGGGCACGGGAGGCGGTTCAGCGAGCCGATCTCGCGCTGGTGATTTTTGACAGTTCCCAGCCTCTGGACGCGAACGACAACCTGCTGATCGAGGAGGTGCGGGGGAAATCGAAGCGGATCATCCTCAATAAAATTGATCTTCCTGAACGGTTGGATGCCTCCACTTTACGATCTCTATTTCCTGATGAAGAAGCTCTCAGAATTTCCGCCAAAGATGGAACCGGAGTGGATGAACTTTGCGAAGCCATTTATCAATTTGTGATGGGTGATATTTCTCTTCAGGAAACTCTGGTCATCACCCGGGAAAGGCATCGGCAATGTTTGGTGGAAGCAAATCTTGCGCTTAAAAAATCTTGCGACTCATTCGAACAAAATTTATCAGAAGAGTTTGTTGCTGTGGATGTGAGTTTTGCTATGGATCGTATCGGATCCATTTTAGGAAAAACATTTGAAGAGGATCTGCTGGATCAAATTTTTGGTGAATTTTGTATCGGTAAATAATTTTTTGCTAAATATGAATGAAAATTATTTTTTTTCGATTATATTTTTGAGAGGCTGAAGGATATTAAATAATTAAAGTTATGTGAAAGTTAAAATTAATTTCTGTGTGATTGCGAGAATTTTGACGCTGTTTTTTTTGACAATCATTAGGTTGTGGATATAATGAGTTCAAATTTATGATTACCTCGCGCACAGGCTCCTTCCAAATAATAGGCGAAAGCAAACCCATCCGAGAAGTCTTTGAGATCATCGAAAAGGCGGCTCCGGCAACCAGCACAGTAATGGTTTTTGGTGAAAGTGGAACGGGTAAGGAGTTAGTTGCGCGCGCTTTGCACGCCAACAGCTTGCGCGCCACCAAACCTTTCATCGCCGTCAACTGTGCCGCCATCCCCCACGAACTATTAGAAAGCGAGCTCTTCGGTTACGAAAAAGGCGCGTTCACCGGCGCCATCAATGCCCGCATCGGCCGTATGGAACTGGCCAACGAAGGCACGATTTTTCTCGATGAAATTGGCGACATGCCAATGACCTTGCAGGTAAAGCTTTTAAGGGTTTTGTCGGAACGTGAGATCGATCGCATCGGCGGTTCCAAAGCCATCCCTATAGATGTTCGGGTCGTTGCCGCAACACACAGAAATCTGGAACAGGCCGTGCAAAACGGAAAGTTCCGCGAGGATCTGTATTACCGTCTCAATATCATTCCGATTTTTATCCCTCCGCTTAGAGAAAGAGGATCGGACATTCCTCTCCTTGTCAGCTATTTTCTGAACCAATTCAATAAGGCAAGGTGTGGTTTCGAGAAAAGTATGAGTGAGGAAGCAATGGGGATTCTGATGAATTATGAATGGCCGGGAAATATCCGGGAACTGGCAAACTTCATTGAGAGGATGGTTGTTCTCAGTCCTGACTCTGTAATCGGCCCTCGGGATTTGCCTGAAAAAGTTTTTGGCGAAACTCCGAGAGCCAATTGGGTGTCCCTCGAAGAACCCGAACTCGATGAAAGCCCGGCTCAGGTTCTGCAAAATTCATTGCGAAAAACCTACTCCATGAGTCTGCCCGATGAAGGCATGAACCTGAAAAGAGCGGTTGAGAACTTTGAAAAGGGACTGATCCTGGAAGCTCTCGAAAAAACCGATTGGGTGAAAAACAAGGCCGCCGGTCTTCTCGGCCTGAATCGGACCACGCTTGTCGAGAAACTAAAGAAAATGAACATCACGCGTGAAGCGGTTTTCTGACCCCTCACTGAAAAATCTTCCGAAACTCCAGAGTTATTTCTGTCCGCAACCCTTTTTAAGACCCCTTGGTAAATAGAATCAAAGGCGGGGGCGCCGGTTTTCGTTGCGCAGGCACCCATGAGAAATCACGCGGGGTGGGGGGTACTTGTAATATGCAAGCCGATCATTCAATCCGGGCTTCGGCCAACTCCTTGCCAATCCGAATCGCTTCTTTGACAAAATGCTGGTACGACTTATCCGTATCCTTATGCTGGGTCTGCTTGACAATTTTCTCACCATTGGCATCAATGACCAGGTCCAGAACATTCACCCCTGGGGTCACATGGTGTTTCCTGATCTCAATTTTAATCGTATTGACTTCCATTGAATCCTCTCCAGAATAATATTTCCCATACTTATGAAAGTGTCATTTAATATCATTTCGGGAAGAAGGGGTCAAGAACCAATCGAGAAAATGAGAAAAGGCAACAGCTAAAGGCAACAGCTGTAGGCTCTTGGCGGGTGGGTCAGACGCTAAAATTCAGGAGACGGCCGGTAGCCCGCTCATTTTGTTGCAGGGAGGTGGCCAGCGTTTTTATGGAGGTTTGAAATAAGGAAATTCCGCGTTGTAAATCTGAAATTTCCAGGGCCAGATCCGTATCCGCCAGGGCGGATTCCGACCGGGTCAGGTTTTCGATTTCCGATCCCAGCCCGTTGGTGGTCGTGACTAACCGGTTGGCCACAGCTCCAATCTGTCCCCTGGATGCCGCCACACTTGCCGCCGCCTGGTCCAGGTCTCCCAGGGCCTGGCGGGCAGAATCTGCGCTGGATAGGTCGGTAGAACTGATCCCTAAGGATTATGTGTCTGTGGCTTCAACGACATTCAGGCTGATGCGGTCTTCCGGGCCGCTCCCGGTTCCGGCCTGAATTTCGACAGGTGTGGTGGATTGGGCGCTTAAGGAGCCGTCCAGAAGCTTTTGCCCGTTGAATTCACTGGAGCTGGAAATTCGATCGATTTCGCTTTTTATCTGCGAGAACTCTGCATTCAAGGTTTGTCTTTCGGTATCGCCCATTGTCCCGTTTGCGGCTTGTAAGGCCAGTTCCCGGCCACGAGCGGTGAGTTCCGAAATGGTGTTCAGCCCGCCTTCAGCAGAGCGGATAAAATTTGACCCGGAATCGACATTGCGAACCGCTTGACCCAGGGCGCGAATGTCCGAACGCAATTGAGTGGCGATGGCATTTGCGGCAGGGTCTTCCCCCGCCCGATTCAAACGTCGACCGGAGGCGATTTTTTCCAAAGACTTTCCCAGCCCGGATTTGTTTTTTTCGATACTATTGAGGAGCCGATTGATGCCGCCTGAATTTATAGGTTCGATCATTCCCTGAGCCTCTGAAAACTAATAGATCAATAAATAGAAGGAATTAACAGATTAAAAACAATTTCGAGGGTTGTCAATGTATTGTCTCTCAAGGGACGATTATTCAAACTTTATTGAATGTTGCAATGGATCGGAACAAGGATTAAAATATGCGCCTTGCAAGGTCCGATAATACGCTCGCGTGGAGGTTTGATGAAAATATTTGTTAACGGTGTGGAAAACACGCCCTCTTTCCAGGGGGGAACTTTAGGAGAACTTCTGGACCAACTCCTTGCCAAAGAACCGGGGCAGGGAAATTTTTTCAGTAATATTCGCTTGAATGATGCGGTCGTTGCCTACGATTCCGCAGAAACCCGCCAAACTCCAGTTTCTCAAATTGAGACGCTGGAAACAGAAATTGCCTCTTTAAATGAAATTCTGGAAAAAAATATCATCAATGCCCAGAATTATCTGAAAAAATTGCTTCCCGGCATTCAAAAAGCCGCGGATCTTTTCCGATCGGGAAGTGAGCAGGAGGCCAACAAATTCTTCATTAATATAATCGATGGCATGGATTGGTTTTCTGAAGTCATGGATACCATTGAAAAAGTGGATGATTTGCAGACGGAAGCGGTCGTGTTGGATAGAAAAAACTTCGAGGCCCGGCAAGAAAAGCTCGTGGAATGGACCCGGCAAATGGTAGAGGCCAATAAAAATAATGATTGGGTGCTGCTTGCGGATTTGTTGGAATATGAAATTCTGCCGCACTATACCGAATGGGACGAGTACCTGCCGAAAATCCTTGGCGATAAAAACTAAAAACCCCGAATAATTCCCCCAGAACCGGAAAAATTGCAAGCATCGGTTTTGTATAGGTTTTCCCCTCCTTTTCTCTTTCCAACCCGAAAAAGTTCTCTAACTATTTGAATTTTTTGAATAAAAAAGTAAACTAGGGGTAAAGTTTTGCGGATTTTTTCCGATAAGCCCTGTGTGATCCCCTAACTTTTTTATGAGACGAGATTTGGAAGCGCCTTGGGTGTGGTTTTTTTTAGGTAAAATAAAATTTATCTAATAATTATCCTAATCATACTATCGGCATATAAGCATAAAACTTTAGTGGCGGTTTTTCAAATGTTTTAGTTAGTTGATTTTTGTTGTTTTGAGTGTGTTCCGGGGTAAGGGGATCGTGTTCTTGGTTGTTTAAGTTACTTTTTGGAGGAAACGATAATGGTACAGGTGAGTGAGTCGTCAGCGAGTTCCCCGGATGCTTTCGGTCCTTTGCAGACAAGGCGTTCGAGTTCAATTCGCAAGGAAGCCGAGGAGAATACCGGAAGTAAGCGTGTGGTGACCCAGGCGCAGGCGAAAGCGGCCCGACAGGTCGCTAAAGAGGAGGATAAGGTTCGCATCAGCCAGGAAGCCCAGGAGCAAGGCAGAGGTAGCCGAATCGATGAAGGTAAAAGGAATGTGGACAACCTGCGCCCTGAAAAGGAACAGATTGAAAATGAGCGCGGGTCGGCGCAAAAATTAAGAGATCTGCAAAATAGCAACGCCAGGGGAGTCCGTGATTCTGACGAAGCCGCTGTTCAGGCTAAAACGGAAGACTCTTCCGGGAAAAGTAGCAATGGCATCGATGAAAGCAAGAGCAACCGGGTGCAACCCAGTGGAGCGGACAAGAATTCCAGAATTATTGAACAACAGGCTTCTGACAGAAAAAACCCGGAAGTGCAGTTGCGGGAATTTCAAACCAAGGATGAGGTGAAAATAGAGCCGCAAATTGTGGCTGAATCCGTGGATGAGATTGAACACCAGCGGGAAAAAGCAGAGGCGGCGAAGGAACCTGCGTTGGAGGCTCCGTCGCAAAGAATCATTCAATCAGATGCTTCTACCGGGTCGGAATCGGCCAAGTCAACAGCGAGTAGTGTGAAAAACGATCAGGAGGGAAGTAGCAAGAAACCCCCGAGCCCGGTCAGCGCGCAAACGGAAACCGGGCAAAATATAGATAATTTAATATAAAATACCACGCCCGCCAGCGTCACGCTGATCGGGGTTCTCTCAGGGAAACATGTCTTAGAGGAGACAGCTGACAAACCTCATCTCCAACCGAATGGCTGGTGGTGAGGGAAAACCTTCTACCAGAATTGGAATGGTTGGTCGCCCCCAATTCATTAAGAAGGTTAGGTTTCAGCCACGTTGCACCTGAATGGAGCCTGCCGGATTCTGGTCTGGCTTCAACAGGTTATTGGAAGCCAAAGTCGAATTGTATCTGCGCGACACCGGCGAGGCGGGCGTTTTTTGTTTAAAAGCCTGACAAGTCAAAGCCTTGCCTGATACTCTTATCGGTTATTGGTTTCCGGCACTTGAATTGTTTCCCGAGAGCTTGCATTTTTGAAGGATTGTTATATGCAAGTCACGGGAAGCCAAAATTCCGCATTTTTATTTTTTACTCCCACACCGGGAAGTAGAAGCTCCCCTTCCTTTGCAGAGCCGCAGGCGAAAATCGCTCTCACAGAAACGCCCCGTTCAAATAAGAGAGATATTCTGTTCGATTCCGTCAATAAATCTTCGGCAGGAATCAATTCTCTGGAGGCGACCGGGCCTTTCTCCAGACTTCGGGCGGCGGATGCGGTAAAAATTTTGTCGCAAAGTTCCAGCTCTCAACGCCTCCCGATTGCCGATGGTCTGGAGCAAACGTCACGGTTTCTCGAATTGAAACGGGACCGGCTCAACGATCTGAAGAGCACTTTGCAAAATCTGCAGAGCCGGGTGTCCCGATTGCAGGGGGAGGACGCCTTGAATTTTCGCAGTGGCAAGTCTTCCAAGCGCGGCGTGGTCCAGGTGGCAACGGGAAAGAACAGCCCGGTGACCAATTTTTCGGTTCGAGCGGACCGGTTGGCTCAGGTCGATGTTCTGGTGTCCGATGCGCAAACAACGGGCGCTTTAGGGCTTTCGGGAAGTTTTTTCATCAACGGAACCAAGGTCACCGTGGAATCCTCGGATTCCGTTTTCGATATAAGAAATAAAATCAATTTTGGCGAAGACCAGAATCACAACGGGGCTTTGGACAGGGCGGAAGATTTAAACGGCAATGCTGTCCTGGAAACGTATAGCGTGGCCGGCTCCACATTTGGACCGGGGGTGTATGTCAATGAAGATACAGATGGCGATGGAGCTTTAGACCCAACTGAAGACAGCAACAATAACGAGCGGCTGGATGGCGGCAGCGCCGAAACAAAAGTGGTTGCCTCCGTTCGCGAAAATCGACTGGTGTTTACCAGTCTTACGGGGAGCGATACACGCATCGATTTGCGTGATGAGGATGATGTTCTTCTGGCGCTGGGGTTTTTCGAAAGCGACCGAAAAGGGAACTCCGTATTGAGGGAGCGCCAGTACGATTCCGGCAACCCTCCGGTTAATTTGAACAAGAGCCCTGAAAGCGCACAAATTGAGGTGGATGGGCAACCCGTCACCAGCGCTTCTAATACCTTTCAAAACGTTGCTGAAGATACCACCCTGACCGTCAAGCAGACTTCCGAACGACAAGCCGAGGTCCGTATTTTTATCGACGCCTCGGACGTGGTTTCTAAAATCCAAACTTTATTTGGACAGTTCAATGCCGCCGTCATCACCCTGAACGATCTTCTGGCGCAATCCCGAACCTTTCAAAGTGACCAGCAAATTCAGAGAATCCGCGAGCACCTTGTGGAATCCCCTCAGGAAAAAACCAGACAACTGAACCAGCGGAACGGCAACATTGATGCCGTGCGCGGCAAAAGAGAATATCCAGGGCTGATTGGCATCGACGTGCAAAATACGGATAAAAACCGTGTGCAGGAGCAGACTCTGTCCTCTGTGATCAGCGCTCTTAAAAGCGGAGGGACTCCTTCTATCCAGAGTGCCGAACGAACCCTCATTCAAAGGCTGACTTCGATCGGTATTAAAACTTTGCAGGATGACACCTTCGTCGTCGACCGGGAAAAACTTGACCGGGCATTGAATATCAACTCCGAAGAAGTGTTGGACTTGTTAAACAATCCTGAAAACGGTATTCTCCCTCTACTCGATAAACAGTTGAACCGAATTCTGGAATCAGGGCCGGGAGATAGTGCCAGCAATCGGCAGGCAAACTCTCTGAGTTCTAAAATTCCTAATTTTATAACGGCGAAATTGCGTCAATTCGAGGAGAGTTCTACCTTGAAACGCACGACACAAACCCTGATTGCGGTGGCTTGAATATGAAACAAAACCAACCGGCAAAAGCCGTTCTGGAATTTTTGCAGGAAGAGAAAAAATGCTACGACCAGCTGTTGCTGCTTGTGAAAGAGCAGGTGGGTCGCATTCAACAGGAAGACGAAACCCGATTGCAGGCCATCATGGAAGAAAAGGACAACATCCTGCAAGTCACGCGGAAAAATGAAGCCCGGATTGAAGAACTACTTACAGGATGGAACGGGGAAACATCGATCCAAATCGAGAAGGCAGCGGCGAGCCTGAGAGAAGAGGTGGCGGCTGTTTTGGAGCAAATCATCGCGCTGGAAAATGACTGCCAGGCGGAATTGCTCGCCAGAAAATTTCTGGTTCAGGACAAGATCCTCGATCTCAAGGATAGGAAAGCCCTGCTGAAGGGATACAAAATATCGCAACGCATAAAACCAAAAATTTCAAAAAACGCTTAACCTTTTAAAGAAAATACTATGGACTTTTCAATTGTTCGCAGCACTCAAATTTCCAAGGTTTACCAGAACCAGAACCGGATCGCCGAATTGAACCAGAAGTATCCGTTCAAAAGCGCTCAAGGTCAGGTGGACCGGGTTTCTATTTCATCGACCGCCGAGCGCCTGTTGCAGGAGAATCAGGACGCGCAAACCGCACCCGTCCCCAAAAGCCAACTGAGGTTGAAGAGGGCAAACCCAAAGCCCTTGACAACGCCAAGGAATCTCTCAAGAATGGGGCCTGATTAGTTGCAGGCCCAACTTCTATTACCCCTTTTTGATAAAACAAACTTATGATTTGCATCCCCATCGTCGGCCCTTCCATGCAGAAGGCTTTAGAAGATATTTCCGCCGCGGAAAAGATAGCGGATATTATTGAACTGCGTCTCGATTTGATCGCCCGATTCGATTTGCCAGCACTCATGCAGGCAACAAAGCTTCCCCTGATCGTCACCAACCGCACAAAGCTGGAAGGCGGTCAGTTTAAAGGCTCGGAAGAGGAGCGCGTCGAAATTTTGCGCCAGGCGATTGTGGCGGGCGTGGATTATATCGACATCGAAACTTCGACGCCGAAAGAATTATTGCAATCGGTTCTTGAAAATAAAAGCAAGACCCAGGTCATTCTCTCCTACCATAATTTCAGCAACACCCTGGAAGACCTCGAACCGCTTTACGAGATCATGTGCGATTTACCGGGAGATATTTTGAAGATAGTGACCTACGCTCAAGATATCAACGACAATTTAAAAATGTTTAAATTGCTCGAACGGGCGCGAATTGAGAACCGGAAACTGATCGCCTTGTGCATGGGAGACAACGGCGAAATCAGCCGTGTGCTGTCTCCGCTGTTTGGAGGGTTCCTGACTTTTGGTTCCCTGGAGACGGGCAAGGAAAGCGCCCCAGGACAGATTCTCGCCAGTACCCTCAAAAATATTTATCGCGCCGATCGTCCAAGGGAAAACTTTAAAATTTACGGAGTCATCGGCAACCCGGTGTCAAAAAGCATGGGCTATCTGATCCACAACCGCGCCTTTCAGGAAATCGGGTCGAACGACATCTACGTGTCGTTTCTGGTCAAAAATGTGGAAAAGTTTTTTAACGAGTTCAAAGAGTTTTTCTCCGGGCTCAGCGTGACTATGCCGTTCAAGGAGAAAATCATGCCTCTTCTCGATGCGGTTGATGCAACGGCGCAAAAAATTGGCGCTGTGAATACGGTGGTCAAGGAGGACGCTGGCTGGAAAGGTTATAACACCGATTGCAGCGGCGCCATTCAGGCGTTGGAGACGCATCTGGATTTAAAAGATAAAAATGTTTTGATCATCGGCTCCGGCGGCACGGCGAAGGCCATCGGTTATGGCGTGGTCGCCAAGGGGGCTAATCTGACGGTGACCTACAACAAAAATAAAGAGCGCGGTGTACAGCTGGCAAAAGAGCTGGATTGCCGGCTGGCCAGCATCCGCGATATCGACGACCACGATTACGATGTGGTGATCAACTGTTCGCCTGTGGGCATGAACCCCAATGTCGATACAACGCCGTTCTCCAATCGCAATTTAAAACCGGGGATGGTGGTGTTTGATTCGGTTTACAATCCGCCTGAAACCCGTCTCCTCAAGGAAGCCAGGGAGGCCGGATGCACGGTCATCTCCGGCGTGGAATTGTTCATCAACCAGGCGGTCGGTCAATTCGAAATGTGGACCAGAAACAAAGCCCCCGCCCAGGCCATGCGTGACGTGTTGATGGAGAAGATTGAAGGGAAGTGAGGACGATTTAGGCTCTTAACCCCCAGCTCGATACCTCGGCACCGAAGCGTCAACCACCTGCGACCAGCCGTCGATGCCGCCTACCAGGTTGTGCACGTTTTTAAATCCCGACTCCATTAAGATTATCGCTCCCCGGTAAGACCGTTCTCCCACATGGCAGTACACCACGATGTTCTCCTCGTAAAGCAGTTCCTGCACACGGTCCACCAGTTCGCCTATGGGAATATGTTCAGAGCCGGGAATCGCCGCCAGCGAGTGTTCCCAGGCTTCGCGGACATCGACCAGGCAAATATCTTCTCCGGCATCCATGCATTTCTTTAAAACCAAAGGTTGGATTTCCAGCACTTTTGGAATTGTCATGATTGAAAAAAGGCCTCTTATTGGAGTGGGGTGGTTGCTGTGTCAACAATACCACACAGGTGTTTCATACATTGATATCGAGTTTTGATGTTCAGTGACGCCTCAAAAATACCGTATTCAGGGTATGCTTTGAAATCCCCTCGATTGCGTGGAAAGGGTATGGGGTGTGCCGCTAATGGCATAGGTTTTGCTCAATTAAAATTATCCAAAGTAAGAATGTAGTGCGGGAAAATTTAAGACAAATTTTTCCGTCCACTGAGCACTCAGGGGGGTCCGTTCCCTCTCGGATCTCCCTGAGCCTGCCTCATTTTATTTGAACCCGATCATCGGCCAGTAAACAAACAGCAGGAAAAGATAGCACCCCATACCCAGCAGGCTGAGCAGAGACCCGGCCCGAATCATTTCCCCAAGCGTGATGTATCTCGAAGAATAGGCGAGTGCGGAGGCCGGCGTGCCGATGGGCAGGCTGAACGCGAAATTGCTGGGCAAAATAACGGTCAGGGTTGCAAGCGCTGGACTGATTCCATAAGCCTCACACATGCTGATGGCAGGCGGCAGAAGGATTGCGATCACCGCCGAGTTGCTCATGATGGTGGTGAACAACAGGGAAAGCCCGGCGATGGAAATCAAGAACAGGAACCCCGATTGCACCGTCCCCTCGAAAAGAGATTGCGACAGCCACAAAGCCGCTCCTGACGTGGCCATGACTTCGCCCAGGCAGATGGCGCCCCCATACATCAAAATGATGGCCCAGTTGATATGCGGTTCGACCATTTTCCAATTGATGAGGTTGAGCGAAAATAACAGGACCAGAGAAAGGATGGCGATGTTCGCGATTCCCAGTGCATCTCCATAACCAAACCAGGTGAACAGGGTAGCTCCCATCACCACGGCGATGCCTTTTTCCTGAAATGTCATGGCTCCTAGAGTTTGATGTTTTTTCGCCAGAATATCCTGAGCGGGTTTGATGTCGTCAAGATCAGGAGGAAACATCGTGACCAGAACCACCCAGCCGCAGAGGAAGAGCAACACCACCAGAGGAAAACTCAACTGCGTGTATTCCAGAATGCCGATGGTGCTGGTTCCCTCGGTCGATTTTTCAAGAATCTCAACGGCGAGAGGAACCCGCCCGCCGCCCAGAACCGTCATGGCCCCGCCGATGATGCACCCCCAGGCCATGGCAAAAAATAAAGCCTTGGCAAAAACCGATGTCCCCCTTTGCAGGTTCAGAGCGCTGACGATTTCCGTCAGGATCGGAAACAGCATGGTCGCGACCGCGTGCTCGGACATGAAACAGGAACTGATGGCGCCAAAAAAATAAATCGATGTGATCAGTTTTTTGGGAGTGCCGCCAAAATGCTCCATCACCCACATCGACAGGCGGACACTCAAGCCCGACCCGACCATCGCCGCCGATAAAATGAAAACGCCCAGAATGAAGAAGACCGCCCGGTTGCCAAAAAAAGAATAGACCTGTGAGGCTTCCATAATTCCCAGCAGGGGAATCAGGGCGATTGCCAAGAGGCTGGTGATGGATAGCGGGATGAGGTTGGTGGACCACAGGCTGACGCAGAGAAAAAACACGCAGAGGACCTTATAACCCTCAGGGGACAGATCCTGAGGGCCTTCCTGATTCAGCAGGATCAAAAAAACCGCAAAGATCAAGGTCAGCAGAATGGGTCGCCGCATTCTATCGAGAATGACGATCCACAACGGTCGGCGATCGACAATGATCTGGGAGTTATCTTCGCGGTTTTGCATCCGGGTCCAATGTAATTTTACAGTATGATTTCAGCGCCCAGCAGAGCCGGATGAGGGGGTATTTTTGGGTTTAATCTGATTAACCCAACAAACACAATCTCTTCCAGCCGATGCGTACCCTACAATATACATGAAAATCCTGCAATAAATAACAATGGGTTGCAGAGAAGCGCGAATGGCTTTTATTGGAAATGTAAGAGCGGTTTAGGGGGGAGAGGGGGTTGGCTAATTGCCGTGCCCGCCTGGGGGTGGGTCAAACGTTAACGGGCGATGGATTCTCTGCCAACGCATCCGAGTTTCTATCTGGTTGACTCGAATTTTGTTCCCCCATGTCCACCTGGGAGATGGTCCACAAATCGCAGGACCCGCAGGTATCCCTGTAGTTTTCCCGGAAATCGTTGAATCCGTCGCTCTGCCAGATAGCCTCCAGGTTTTGATCGAGCATATTGCCCATCTTCGCTTCGGGCAACAGACAGCAGGGGGTGACGTTGCCCTCGCGGCTGATATAGGCGTTGTCGAAAGTTTTCAGGCAGTATTTACCGGAGCGGTGCAGCTTTTTGCGCAACAGCTTGTAGGCAAACCGCATGATGCCTTTGGAAACGGAGTACTGAATCCAGTCCAGTTGCACGCCCTGGGACTTGGCGACCCGGTTTGCGTTCTGGAAAATGCGCTCCTCTTCCTTCAAGTTGGGGCGTTTCAGGTTGGGGGCGTATTTCCGATCCAGGCGTCCGACATTCACCACTTCACAGCCGATTTTTCCGGCATAGCGGATCACGTCATAAAGATCGTTTTCACAGTCCGCATGCAAGGTCGATTGCAGGCGCAGGGAGAGACTCCCCTTTTTCCGCATCCGGGCCACCTTTTCAATATTCTGGTACACCCCGTTGTTGTTGTGACCTTCCTCGGCGCTGTCGCTTCCTTCCACGCGGTCGATGGAAAACGTGAGGGTATCGAGGCCGGACTGGAGGATCTGTTCTGCAATGGCGGGTTTGGTGAACAAGCCGTTGGAGGTGATCATGACCTTGTGCCCACGGTCCTTGCAGAAGGCGATCATATCGAATATTCTGGGGTGAAGAAAGGGTTCTCCCCAGCCGGTGAGGGTGATGTCTTCTGTGCCCTGCAATTGCTCGACAACGGCGGCGAATTTATCCCAGTCCATGTGTTCCAGCTCGATCTCAAGATCTTCTCTGGGGCACATGGAACAGTCCATATTGCAACGATTGGTGACTTCAATCTGAATATGGCGCGGCTTGGCGGGGATCTTATATTTCAATCGGTTAAATGTATCGAGAACCAGACTGAGCATAGGGTGCAAGTGGGAATCGGGCTTTTACCGTTTACTATCAAAGACTTTTGTGGTGAAAGCCGGGATGATAAGAGAATATTTTTTAAAAATTTGTTCGTACCAGCAGGTTTAAATGGTATTTTATACTCTTAACGGACGCTGAAGTAAAAAACTATAGCCATTGCTCTCATTATTGACAGGGCGATGTGAACTGATTGTTTTTTTTAAGCTTAAGATGAATGCTGGATTCTGCCCAGGTAAATCTGGGTTCAGGAGGGAGACTGTTTCATGGGAATGACAGTGACGGAAAAGATACTTGCCGCGCACGCGGGAAAAGAATCGGTTCGACCTGGGGACAACATCTGGGTGGACGTGGATGTGCTGATGACCCACGACGTTTGTGGTCCGGGGACCATTGGTATTTTTAAAAAGCAATTCGGCGAAAACGCCAAGGTCTGGGACCGGGAGAAAGTGGTCATCATCCCGGATCATTATATTTTTACATCCGACAAGCACGCCAACCGCAATATAGACATCCTGCGCGAGTTCGTCAAAGAGCAGGACCTTCCCTACTATTACGATGTGGGCACTGAAAATTATAAAGGCGTCTGCCATATCGCCCTGGCGCAGGAAGGGCACAATCGCCCCGGCGAGATATTGTTCGGAACCGATTCGCACACCTGTACCTCCGGCGCGTTTGGCATGTTTTCCACCGGAATCGGCAACACCGACGCCGCGTTTATTCTGGGAACCGGAAAAATTTGGCTCAAGGTTCCGGAAACCATGCGCTTTGAATTCACCGGAACCTTCCCGCCGTATATCATGGCCAAGGACATCCTCCTGCAGGTCATCGGCGACATCGGCGTCGATGGCGCGACCTACCGTGCCATGGAATGGGCAGGGGATGCCGTCTATAAATTTTCGATGGAAGAGCGGATGACGCTTTGCAACATGGCCATTGAAGCCGGCGGAAAAAATGCGGTGATTGAGGCCGACGATGTGACCTTGGAATATTTGAAAACCAGGACCGACAAGCCTTACAAAATTTATCATTCCGATGCGGACGCCAATTATTATTTCACAAAAACCTACAAGGCAGGCGAGATGGAGCCGGTTGTCGCGAAACCTCATTCGCCGGACAACAAAGCCCTGGTCAGAGAATGTCAGGACGTTAAGCTGGACCGATCCTATATAGGTTCCTGCACCGGCGGCAAGCTGACCGACTTTATCGCGGCGGCGCAATTGCTCAAGGGCAAAAAAGTGGCGATCGAAACCTTCATCGTTCCCGCCACCCGGGAAGTGGAGCAGGATCTTTATAAAGAAACCCTGGACGGGGAAACCCTGATGGACATTTTTAAAAATGCCGGAGCCAGGATAGGAGAGCCTTCCTGTGCGGCGTGTCTGGGAGGGCCGAAGGATACGTTTGGCCGGGCCAATGCCGAGGAAGTGGTGATTTCCACCACCAACCGCAATTTCCCCGGTCGAATGGGGTCCAAGCAGTCTCAGGTTTATCTCGCGTCCCCTTACACGGCGGCGGCGTCAGCTCTGACGGGCAGGATCACCGACCCAAGAGAATTTATCAACAGTTGAAACTGGTTTTAAAATACTTATGGAACACTTTATTGAAGGCAAGGCTTATGTGCTGGGCAATGATGTTGACACCGATCAAATCATTCCCGCCGAGCATCTGGTTTACAGTTTGACGGAGCCGGAAGAAAGAAAGAATTATGGGAAATTCTCCCTTTCGGGCGTTCCGAAAGAGGGCGCGGGTCTTCCCGAAGGCAACCACCCGTTTGTGAAGGAGGGCGAGTACCTGTCGGAATATGCCATCCTCATTGGTGGCAAAAATTTTGGCTGTGGTTCGTCAAGGGAGCATGCCCCGGCGTGTCTGGAGATTGCCGGTATCCACGCCGTGGTGGCGGAGTCCTTCGCTCGAATTTTCTACCGCAATTCCGTGGACGGCGGTTTCTTCATTCCATTTGAATCCGAGGTGCGTCTGGTGGATGAAATCAAAACCGGCGACATGCTCTCGATCGATGTGGACGCGGGAACGTTGACCAATAAAACCTCCAACAAGACCTATCAGTTAAAATCGTTGGGAGAGGTCATCGAAATAATTCGGGCGGGAAATATCTTTGAATACGCTAAGAAGGCGGGATTGATTCCGAAATAGCTGACAGGAAGGAAGATCGGGTTTTTTTCTATGAACAAAAAAATGACACTCAGAGTTGCGATGATCCTGTGTTGGATCTTTTTTTCTTTTTTATCCACAGCGGGTGGTGTCGTGCTTGAGGATGCGCCTAAAAAACCGGGTCAGGTTCTCATCCCCGCAGGTCCCTTCACGATGGGGAGCACAGAGGTGGATATCAAATGGGTCGCGACCACTTTTTTTTCCGAATCTCTGGATTGGTATCAGGATGAAACTCCGGCGCGACAGGTGCACCTGAACGCATATTATATGGATAAGTACGAGGTGACCAACGAAGAATTTAAGAAATTCAGGAAAGAGGTCCTGGGAAGCGTATCCAAGTACAGTGCTGAACCGAAGTTCAATAAATCCAACCACCCTGTTGTGGGCGTCTCCTGGCAGGATGCTGCGGATTATTGCCAATGGGTCAAGGGGCGGTTGCCTACGGAAGCGGAATGGGAAAAAGCGGCCAGGGGCGCTGATGGCCGTTATTATCCGTGGGGCAATGAACCGGACCCAACCCTGGCCAATGTCCGGGGCATGGAAGATGGTAACCGCTACACGGCGCCGGTGGGGGATTATGAAGAAAGTAAGAGTCCTTTCGGAATTCAAGACCTGGCCGGGAACGTCTGGGAATGGACGGCGGACTGGTATAAGCCTTATAATGGAAACAATCAGAAAAGTGATATGTACGGAGAATTGTTAAAAGTCATAAAAGGGGGGTCGTGGCAGTCGAATATGGACCTTGCGCGTTCGGCAATCCGCGGCAAAGCCATTCCCGATCAACCCCAAAACTATATCGGGTTCCGTTGTGTCCGCGACCTTTAAAATGGAGAATTTGTAATGCACAATTTTTTAAAATGGGCTGTCCCCGCAATTGCGATACTTTTTCTCGCGCAATCAAGTTGGGGCTATGACCCGAGTAAGCACGCGGGTAAAGAAGGCAAAAAAGGCGGAGGGCATCACGGCTACAGCAGGCACAAAGGACCGCCGGCGGATATTCCGGCTCATATTAAAGAAAGAACCAGCCCCGATGGGAAAGGGATCAACCTTAATAATTCGGAGATCGGCGTTAAGGGAATGTCCGTTCTGGCGTCATCCCCGGAACTTACGAATGTCGTTTCTCTTGCCCTGCAGGGGAACAAGTTGGGAGATGAAGGAGTAGGTATTCTCGCACAATCGGAAACCTTTAAGCATGTGGAACTGCTGAATCTTTGGGGCAACGATCTCACGGGCGCGGGAGGAAAGATGCTGGCGGAGTCTCCGCATCTTGGACAGTTGAAGGAGTTGAAACTGACCCGCAACAAGTTGGGAGACGAAGGCGTGAGCGCCCTGGTCCAGTCTGCCAACGCCAGCCACCTGACGGTTCTCAATCTGGATGCGAATCAAATCACCGATCAAGGGGCAATCGCGATTGCCAATTCGCCACATTTGTCCAATCTGAAAAGTCTGGATTTGTACAACAACCAAATTGGACCGGAAGGTATTAAAGCTTTGGTGCAGTCCAAGTTTCTGACCCAACTGGAAACTTTGGTTTTGGTTCGGAATAGTGTGGATGTGGACACCGCCTTGAATCTTGAAAAAACCGCGACCTTGCCCAGCCTGAAATCACTGCAAATGTTTTAGGCGGGAGCGGCTCAATTAAGGTAAGGATAGGGGCGACCCCAGCCCCTATCTTTTCTTTATCTACCGTTGCCACCGGCGGTCATTGTAGCTGTCAATTTTTTCGCGCACGCTTTGTGCGCCCTGCATGAATCCATCCAGCATTTCTTTTAGGGCTTCGATCTGATCCTCAGGTTCCTGAGCCTTGTTGAAATTTTCATTTTCCGCTTTTATTTCCTTCAGACAGTCGTTGATTTTCTCATAAAATTCCATGGGCCACTCTTAATGAAAACGGTTTTTGGGATATGACTTCGGCAAAAAAAAACCTACCGGGAACAGTGACGCTCCCGATAGGCGGTAGAGAGGGATTAGCAATGCTACCTTTCTATAAGATATTCTTAGCCTCCTAAAGGATTCAAGAAAATCCGAACAAAACCCTGCCAGTTGAAATTTTAGATTTAAGGGCATCTCTAAAAATTAGTTTTCACAGAAAATAGAATCGTGTGCAAAAGTTTCTTAAATCAGTGGCACGGGCGACCTATCCTTAAATTTAAGGGTAGGTCGCCTGTCCTACTAAAACAAAAGACGCTTCTTTGAATTGGCGATTCGGCGTCGTTGTCAATTTTTAGAGATGCCCTTAATGGTGTCCGGGTTTGATAATGGAAAGGTCCGCCTCCGACCCTTTGGAAGGGAATTGGGGGGTGCCCGGCCATAGGGTCGGAGACAAAGAAAAGGAGGCGAACTTTGCCAAACGGACCTTGTTTACTTCCCTATTGCTAAAAGATCTTCCTGAGATTTTTGATGGGCTGGTGAATGATTTAATTGTCTTGTGTAAGATGCACCGATACCAGCCAGGAAGGATACTTTAAGGCAGGGCTTCGGGGGGATCTTTTGAGTTCTTACTAATGGAATGCCAAAAGGAAAATCCATATCGAGCCTCAATTCAGGAACTTCCGGTATTTAGAAATGCATTTAACCTCAGTTATAAGCGTATAGCGTTATGGAAAGTGGGGGTAGGATAGGAGTCACACAATCTAGTGACCGGGGTCACAATTTTACATCTGAAATCCAGCTCGATTTTTATAGCGCCTATTGCTGGTGGGGGCTTTACGGAAAAAGAACAAACAAGATTAGAGGGCGGAGAAAGGGAATTTGAAAAATTTTTCCTATTATCCCAAAAACTTTTCCAATTTCAAAGGCGCCTTGGAAAAATTTTCTTTATCGTTGGGCATAGGATTTGTTTTGAGGTCTCCACCTCCAGGGACAGTGTTGTTTTTCTCTTCGGCATCATGGGCCAATCGAGCCACTTTAGCGGTTTCCGCCGCTTTTTCGGCCTGGGCTTCGGTGATGCCCCGATTTGGGAAAATCGTATGCTGGATAGTGGTTTCCTGTTTGGCTTTTTGCAGCAGGTTAGAAGGGGCCTTGGTGACCCATGCGGCCTTCCCATATTCCGAGACTTCCAGAGTTTGCCCACGGGAAACAATCTGAGGCATTCCCGGGCGTCCTGTCGGAGACATTGGAATGGTTTCAATGGAGCCTTCGAGCCCAACGAAGGTGGTTTTCCCGCTGGGCTCAACGAAGACAACAAACTCTGTTCCCCGCACTCCGGCAATGCCCGCAGGGGTGATGACTTCAAAAGTGGAATCCTTGGATTTTGCCTTGGTCACAACAAACCGAACCGCTCCCAGGGAAACCTGGACGACAGTTTGCCGTAATTCCTGATCCGGGTCGTAAATATGTTTGGTGATATTGACCTTGGCATTTTCCCCAAGGGAGAGTGTGCTGGCATCATCGAAAGCAAAAGAAACTTTGGAATTCACGGCGGTGTTGATCCGATCATTCATGAATACGGGGGAAGCCAGCTCGGTACGTCTTCCTGTCTTATCTCCTTCGGCAAACTGAAAAACTTTTCCCTCGACACCTGTGGCCAGGCCGATATCGGCGGAAATAACAATTCCGGCCTCTTTTAAATAAAGTTTTTGATCGAGAAGGCTTTTCCCTGCAGGCGCTCCGGTAAAAGCGTAGGTCACGGTTATAAACTCAATATCCTTCAATGGATCGTCCGAGCCTTTGCCTTCTAAAGTATTAAAGCCCTGTTGTTTTAGAGACTAGACCGTTTGGGCGTATAATTCTTTATCAGGAAGCCCGGCGGGATTTTTCGGAAAAAGGGGATTCTCGGGTTGATGTTGAGCCATTATCTTGATGAATTCCCCGCGGGTGATTTTCCCTTGCACCTTGGAGAAAGCGTTGGGCAAAAATACTGCCTGGCAAATAAAAACAAAAATGATATAACCCACAATAGGTAAGGAAAATCGGAATCCTGAATTTGAATATTTTTTCCGAATGTTCATCGTATTTCCCCGGTAAAGTAGATTCTATGGTCGACTGTGGATGCCTGCTAAATTCGAGTCTATTTTAGAATTTTGCCTTGATATGTCAAGTTAAGAGATTTTAATGTTGCATGGTATAATCAAATTATTGAAAACATTTTGATTGTCTTTGGCCGTAATGAGAAAAACAGCACCGTGGGTGTTTGGTCTATCGATCATCATGGTTATGGTTGTTTTATATAGACTGAACCCACCCATCCTATACCATTTGGAACTCCTGTTCCAAAAAGCTCATTTTCAATGGCGTGGACCGATCTCTCCCGGTCCTGAGGTCGTGATTGCCGCCATCGATGAAAAAAGCATCGACGAATTGGGGCGTTGGCCCTGGCCGAGAAAAAATTTGATCCTGCTGGTGGAAAAGCTTGTCGAGCGCAATGCCAAAGTCATTGGTTTTGATATGGTTTTTTCTTCTCCGGATGAAAGCTCGGGGGTCGAAAAATTAATGCAGCTGCAACAGGAACTGCAAGATAAAGCCGGTGGCAACCTGGCAGTTTCCGAGACCGTGGCCCGTTATATCCGAAACTCAGACTCCGACAAACAATTTGCCGAGGTGCTTGGAAAATCCCGGCGTTCTGTGTTGGGCTATTTTTTCCATTTTAATAAAAAAGGTCTGGATCACCTTTCAGAAAAATCCCTGCAAGGAACCGGTCGATCAGGAACCGTTGATTTTCAGGTTATGCAAATAAAGGTGCGAGGGGACGGAATCGAACCGCCGACACGAGGATTTTCAGTCCTCTGCTCTACCGACTGAGCTACCCTCGCATTGGAAATGCTTTACTTTGCAGAGGAAAGAGCGGAAATTATCATAAACAACCTACCTCTGTCAATGAATAACCCCAGAATAATGAATGCCTCAACAAATAATTAAAATTCGCTATCCATTCTGCTATACTTCGGTTTTATAATCAATTTGCCAATATTACGGAATGGAATCCACCGATGCTTGTCCTCACAAGAAGAATTGGCGAGAGTATTAAAATTAATGAAGAAGTAAAAATAACCGTTATAGATGTAAAAGGAAAAAATATTCGTTTGGGGATTGAGGCACCGAGGGAAACGAAAATTTATCGTGAAGAGGTATTTTTACGGATCAAGCAGGAAAATCGTTCTGCCGCCACCCCAGTCGATGTTGATTTTGGTAAAATTTCTAAGCTTGTAAGAGATAATCTGGAAACATGATATACAAAACGACACGGTTTGGCAGTCTCGAAGTAAAGGATAGCGAAATTCTTAATTTTCCGGTCGGTCTTTATGGGTTCGAGAATGAAAGGGATTTTCTCCGCTTGCCTTTCGATCCCAATATAGAAAGCCCCATGGAATGGCTACAGTCATTGCAAACGCCGCGCCTGGCTTTTGTAATCACCGATCCGTTTCTTTATGTCCCTGGTTATTCGGTGAAATTGACGGAAAATGAAAAAAAACAAATCCGGTTTGAGCCTGGAAATACAATTATGACAAGGGCGATTGTCACCGTTCCTGAAAACTATTTTGAAATGACGGCGAACCTCGTCGCTCCCCTTGTCATCAACCTGGATGCCGGCTTGGCCAGACAATTTGTTTTAACGTCCATGGAATATGATACGCGCCATTACCTGCTCCCTCAGGAAGTCAGGGAAGGTAAAGTAAGCTCTGAATAAGAACTCCCGGTCACTTCCCCTCCTTAGCTTTGAAAAGCATTAAGTAGTCTTCCATTTCTTTCAGGTTTGTATTCGCATCCACATAGATATAAGTGTCTCTGGATGACGAATTGAGAGCGAAGTTGACTCTCGACAACTGTGTGCCATCTACGAACATAAGATTCGTCCAGGGTTCAACCACATGGTAGTCCTGGTTTTTTTTCAAAAAATCGATAAAATTTTGAAACGCCCTGGCGCAAAGTTCCGAGCGAAGGCCCTCCAGATCGCAGACTCCTCTTAGGCCGGCACTGTTGTTTTTGGACCTTCCTTCCAGTTTTTCCGCCATGAGGGTATTTTTGGTGGCATCCTTGCGCGAGGGTTTTTGGGAAAAATGCTTTATGACTTCAACTGGAGGTAAGTCGTAGCGGAGGGTGACATGAAAATCATCCTTTATAATAGTGTTGAATCGGTCAATCGTTACCCGCCCCCAAAACTTTTCCTGTAAGACATCTTTTTCGCTGGCTTGAAACAAGTTCAAAGCGCCTTGCTGGCATTCTTCCGGGGCAAGATCTGGTTCGCAGAAGAAATTCTCCAACTGCAACCTTTCCTTGAAAGACGGGCTGAACTGCGCTTGAATTTCCTCGTACCCCCGTTTTTTTACAGACCATATCTGGTTGACATCTTTTTGCAGGAGCCCCAGCATTTCTTGAGGCGGACTGTTGAAACCCAAAGCCAAAGTATAAGGATCTTTTTTCGGGCCATGATCCGCAGAGATCACAATCTCCCGCCATTGCATTTTCTTGAGAGAATTTTCGGGGTTCACTGCGGCCAGATTTTGATAGCCCGTCAGGCATTGCTCGTTGGATATTTCTAGTCCGCAATAGAGATCTTCGATTTTTATTTTTTGAGCGATCGAGCGTTTCAACGCATGGATTTTTTCGAGAAATTCTTTTTTCTCTTCTTCATTTTTATTTTTCTTAAGAAACTCCACCATGTTGTCCGTGGAAGCGTCCCAGGGGACAAGGAGGGTGTGAAAACCTCCGGTTCGCAAAAATCTCGTACTGATCCCCACAGTTTGGATATCAGCATCTGGAGCCTGAGTGAGAGCTTCTTTCAGGTTGCGAGTTCCCGCGCGGCAGTTTTTAATCAAGGGGATTTGATCTTCGGTAAAACCGATGCCCTTGATAAAGGGAAAACATTCGAGGGATTTTATTCCGTGCTGTTTCTCAAGGATTGCTTTGTCCTGCAACAATTGGTTGAGAGCGCTTGCATCAGCCCCTGCGGCGGTTCCTGACCCGCTATGGAGAGAAACAAGCGTCAAGGCGGCTACCGCCAGCAGGTTGGTTTTTAATCGATTCATAGTATAAAAACTTTATCAAAAGTAATAATTTAATGACATCCGGGCCAAGTCATCGGCCCGTTGATCGTAAAAGAGGTTACTGGCAGGTTGACTGAATGAAGCTCGTATTTCAACACTTAATTTCCAGTGATCGCCGAACCGTCTGCTGGTTTCCAGAAATAGAGAACGCGCATTGTCAGTCATATCCTGAACCAAACCCATAAGGATTTCTGTGCTTTCCGGATCGTTGAGGGTGAGGCGCAAAGCCAGGGCGATATCGTTTTCAAAGGGCGTGGTTGCGCCATTACCCCGCTCATCAAAGATTACCTCAACAAGGGCTCCGAGGTCCATAGAGGTTTCGTGAATTCGCTCAAACGCTTCCAGTTGCGGGTCTTCCTCATTCAGTCAAATGTTTTTTGGGAGAGCCGGTTTTCTCGTACGATTTATATCAGGATTCGTGTTGCCCCAGATTTTATATAGTCTTGCAGGGAGGACTTGTGGCAGGTGAGGACGATGATCTGCCGGGACTGGGCAAATTGCTTGAGCATTTCGATCACCCGAGCTTTTCTGGGATCGTCGAAATTGACCAGAACGTCGTCCATGACGATGGGTAACGGCTCCGAACGGGATTCGTATTCCTCAATCAACCCCAGGCGCATGCTCAGGTAAAGTTGCTCGCGGGTTCCCCGGCTCATCTCGGTGACTTTTTTTCGATCGCCGGTTTTATTTTCAATGAGGATTTCGTCATCGTCGATGGGTTTGATGATCTGCGGGTACCTTCCTTCAGTGATTTCGGAAAAAACTTTTTTTGCCGCTTTCAACACTCCCGGCTGGCGGGTTTCTTCATACTGGCTCTTGGCGGCATCCAGCATGAAAAGGGCGATTTTTGCTTTGCACCATTCCTGGGCGCACTCTTTGAGATTTTGTTTTTTGATTTCCAGGGCTTCCTGTTGGATTAACAGATCTTCATTGGACATCAGTTGATCCCGCTTGTTTCGCGTTTCCCCGATGGTTTCGTGCAAGCGGTTTTTTTCTTCATCAAGTTTCTTTAATTGGTTGGATACCAGATTCAGTTCTTGCGGCAGGGAATTTCTATTTCCAATGATTCGGTTTTCTGGGGAGAAGTCGTCAGCGGCCCCGGCCCTTCCGATAATTTGTTCGAGCGATTGTTCTGTTTCCTTTAATTGATTTTTAAGTTTTTCGATTTTAAAATTCTGTTGCTGGATTTGTTTTTCGTTCTGATTCTTTTCAGTCTGGTTTTCCTTCGCCTGGGTGAATAAGTCGCAAATGATTTTAATATTGGTGGGAAGATGCTCCCGCAACGAATTTTCGGGAATGGAAGATTTTATTTTCTCTATCCGGTGTTTTATATCCGCTTCAAATTGAAACATTTCCTTAAGACGTGCTTCGATCTCGCCTTTGTGAAAAATTTTTCCTTTGATCTCTTTAATGGTATTTGCAATTTCCTGGGCGCTCAAGGGCTCCAGTTTTTCATCGAAGGAAATTTCCTGCAACCAGGTGCGCCAAGCTAACTTTTTCCGGTTATATGCCAACTGCGCCTGATCCAATTTTTCCTCCAGATTTTTTTCCAGGAGATCCTCCCGGATGAAATCCTTTTTTCCGGCAACCGCTTTCCAGAAAATAAAAATGCCGAAAAGCAGAAAAAGAATGCTGGCGGCTAAAAGTGGGATATTTAGTTCCATCAGGCTCCAGACGGTGCCCGTAAGCCCCAGGGCGGCAAGACAGCCGGCGATGAATTTTAACCAGGGGGGGATGCTGGTCCCTTTTGACAGCTCTTCGGCCTTTTTCTCCTGATGCTGCGTCAGCCGGTCTTCCGCTCGGGTCACTTCCTGCCGTAGATCCTCAAAGGCTTTGAGGGCGGATTTGATGTGATCGCTTTTACTGCGGTCAAATTCAAAACGTTTTACCGTGTCCTCGTTCCAGGAGACTCCGATTTCATGGAGACCTGTCTGAATTTGATTTTCCAGCTCGGTTTTTTCCCGTTGCACGGTCACTTGGTCGTTCAAGGACGATTGGATGGCCTGTGTCGATTGTTGCAGAAAAATAATATCGGCTTCGTGAGTCAGCAAATCGTGATTGACGGACAAGGACTTTTTTTCGATTATCAACTCATTAAGACCGGCCTCTTCAGCATCGATCATCTTGTATAAACCGGCCAGGGTTTCAAGGTGTCGTATTGTGGATTCCAGGGATTCTATTTGTATTTGCCTGGCGTTTTGTTGGCTTTCGCAAAATTCCAAGCGCCCCATCAATTGATCGTATTCTTCCGCTTCGTTTTGGATGTTGCGGATATCCTGTTCCAGGGTTTTTATTTCGTTCCACAGGAGATTGGTTTTAGTTTTCTTTCCACCGGGAAGAAAAATGTCCTTCGCCCGTTTATTGACGGAATCTTCCACCTGTTTCAGAGACACGGTTCCAAGACCCAGTTCCGCTCCGTAAATGCGGTTTCTGATTTCCTCCGCTTGCAGGGAGTCCAGGTTTTGCAGTTCATCGAGCGTGAAAGCAAAAATGTTTTGAAAAATATTAATGGAGGCATGATCCAGGAGGGATTCGAGATCAGACGCTCCTCCCAATTCCCTGCCAGGGATGGAAAGGGTGATGTCGTCCTTGCCGGAAAGGTTTCGGGAAATAAAAAGAGTTTCTCCCGCAGCCGATTGACATTTCAGTTTGCCTCCATGCTGACCTCCATTTACAGGAGGGTAGAGGTTGGTTTCCTTTGTTTTGCGTGGGAGACCAAAAAACATCTTGCGGATGAATTCGATCAGCGTGGTTTTTCCCGCTTCGTTTTCTCCGTAAATCACATTGAGCCCGGATGTCAGACCGGTCACCTGCTTGTTGGAGAAAATCCCGAAACCGTTGATATGTATTTCACGAATTTGCATGCGGTATGGATGCGTTGTACGGTTGAATCATTTCTCCTCCACCAGTTGGTCGAGAGTGAGGTTGCGCGCCCGGAGTATCAGATTCTGAAGGTCTTCGGGGGAAATTTCCTCCAGATATTTGCTTCCCGCCCAGTTCTCATAAAGAGGTGAGAGAGCTTGTTTTAACGCTTCGGTTTCCTTCGCCTCGTCCGCCTTGTCATAAAGCGCGAGCAGGTCGGCAATGAAATCGTTGCCCTGTCTCAGAGCCTCCACATCGTAGGTTCCCTGGGTCTGGAATGCGAGAGTCACCCAGAGTGCAGGGGTTTTGCCTTCACAACCCGATTGGATTTGTTCGGTCAGGTCTTCGGCGTTGTTTCCTCGCTGGAGTTCCTCGTGGGCCTCGGTGCGCCCGTTCAAGGTCAGGTGGATCAGCGTATCGCGCCCCTCAGCCCTGGCTGAAATTTCCTCGCACCGGGATTGAACGCATTGAATCACGTCATCCAAATCCCGGGCCGCACTCAAATCCACAGACTCGCAGATAAAACGCACACTGTCCACGGGAACGAACTTAATCTCAGGCGATGAATTCGGGTGCAGAGTTACCAGGCAACACCCTTTGACTCCGGTTTCGTTTTTGTGCCGCGCCTGAGTGTTGCCCGAATAAACGATGGCCGGATCGCTGTCGCGAAGCACTTGGTAGCTATGGATATGGCCAAGGGCCCAATAATCCATGTTTCCTGCAACGAGGTCTTCTATTGAGCAGGGGGCGTAATCGCCGTGATCGGGGTTGCTGCCGACATTGGTGTGCAAAACGCCGATGGCGAATCCTGCGTCGGAATGCCTTGCAAATTGCACCGCCAGATTTTTTTTAACGTCACGGGTGGGGTAGCTGATGCCATGAATCTGGGCGAGGGGTTTTCCATCCCGTTGGAGGTTGTGGCATTCCACTGCTTTGCCGGAAAAGACCGTCACAAGGTCCGGCCATTTTAACGTGGCGAAGCGACTGTCCAGCGGATCATGATTGCCGTGCGCCAGAAAAGAGGGGATTCCCGCATCGGAAAGTTGCTGCAACCCTTTACGGAATTTAAATTGCGCCTGCAGGCTTTTATCGGCTCCGTCGTAAATATCGCCGGCGATGACCACAGCATCGACCTTTTCGTGGATCGCAAGATCAACGATGTTCTGAAATGCTTGGGAGGTGGAGGCCCGAAGCCTATTCGCCAGATCGGGTTTTTCAGAGGAAAGGCCCTTGAACGGGCTGTCGATGTGCAGGTCGGAACAATGAATGAAGCGAAAGGAATCCATAGAGATGAATTAATGGGGTCGTCAGTTAATTTATGCGTTTAAAATTTCCGCACTTTTTTTCTGCCAGTCAAACCGTTGTTTTGCGACATAAACCAGCCGGTCGGTTGGCAGCATCCGCTCATCGTTTGCAGGGTTGAGCAATAATTGTTCATTGGATTCGCGCTTGATGCCGATAATCTCCGTCGGCAGGTCCAGATGAATCGCTGAGATTTTTATTTGCCGGATTGTGAGCTGATTGATATCTCCGTCCCAGTTTCCCATCGGCGTTCGGCTGATGTAGATCTGGCTGCCTCCCGCGTTGGATGACAATTGACTGTAGACCTCAAACACGCCGGGGTCTTCCAGTTCCTGAACCAGCAATCCCACGTTCAATTCGGTGGCATTGATGCCGCCATCGATATTGAAGGCCTTCAAGTTTTTCATCGTCTCCGGTCGGCTACAGGCGATGATGGTGATCACCTGCGGACAGATTTTTTCGATGAGTCCAGCAGTCAGCGTGTTGGTGTCGTCCAGCTTCGGGTCATGGGGAGACGACATGATCAGGCAGGCTTTTGCCTTTCCGATATTGACTCGACCCAAAGTTTCTCCCGACGCTGGAAGCCCCATGATGAAGCCGTCGATCCTGCTGGAGAGAAAATCTGGAATTTCCTTGTCGCCCCCAGGAAGAGATTCCGCCAAAACCACGCGTGGAATTTCCTTCAAGTCGGGGCTGAGGTCCAGTTCATTCATTAACTCCAGGATTTCATCGTAAGCCGGAACATTCACAATCACCAGATGGCCTTCTCGCGTGTATTGTCCTTCGCCTTTCACTTTTTTCATCCTCCTTTGAAGAGCCTTCTCAACAATGATACCGGTGAATACCGCAAAGCACCCGATTCCGAATAAAGATGTGAGTACAGTGATCACTCTTCCTTGCGGGGTTTGCGCGGAAAAATCACCGTAGCCGATGGTGGTCACCGTGATGTAAGCGGTCCACAGCCCGTCGGTAAAGCTGGCGCCTTCTTCAAACAGGGAAAAGACCGTCGCAAAGATGAGGATCATTCCCAGAAGTATTAATATAAGAGTGAGGGGATATCGGAGCTCGCGGTGGAGAAGCAAGCGCTTGATGCGTTTCCAAATCAATGGATTCATTCTGAATTAAAGAAATCGGTTATTATGGGATATGTTAAAAATGAAACAGCTCATTATAACGAGTTCCCCTGGCAAAAAAAGCATAGTATTTGTTTTTGGAGTGTCTTGGATACATTGTCGGAGTCCCCGTCTGCTTGCGGCGAGGTCGTTGATTCCAGGTTGACATGGTTTTTCTTCTTATATAGTGTAACTAGTGGTAGCATTTCCTACCTATACCAATTTGCAACCCATTCATTATCATCCATGAGAACTCATCATTTCCCAGCTCGGATCTTTTTAGCATTCATCCTATGCTTGTTTGCGGCGCTGACCTTTGCGGGTTGCGGCGGGTTCAGCAATCCGGTGGAAAAACTGCAAAAGGAACTCGCGGCTGAAAAAGAGTATGCCATTATTTTGAATGATATGCGGGAAGAAGGAAATTTTGTACCGTCCTATTATCATCAATACCGCATCGATAAGGGCGAGACTAAGGAAGTCGGTCCCTTTGTGGAAGTGACGGAACCCTTCTACAAAAAAAACGAGCCGTATCTTGGGATGGCCCTGGCAACGAAGACCCCTGACGGTAAGGCGACCAACACACCCATTCCCAATGGCTATCAATACGTGGGCAATCCTGAATACGGTCGTTGGCGGCAAGATGAGAGCGGCGGCAGCATGTGGGAGTTTTACGGAAAATACATGCTTATGTCTCAGGTGATGAACTGGGCGGGGTTCGGGATGAACCGCAACCATTATAATAATTATGCCACCAACCTATCCGGGGGGCGACCTTATTTCGGTAGTAATAATCAGTATGGAACCAACGGGTCGGTGACTAAAACACAAAAACCGGATTTTTATGCACGCAAGTCGGCGAAAATGAGTCAGTCGCAAAGCCGATTCAAAAACAAGATCAACCAAAGGGTGGGCAGAAGCAAAAGTTCTTTTCGAAGCCGGGGAATGAGTTTTGGGAAATGAGGGCGATTGCAGAAGTCAAAAAACATCAATTTTTATAGGTCCGCATAACAATGTGGCTGGATAATTTATTAACCTCTGTTATTTATTTGCTCGCCTGCCTGGTGCTCTTAGCCATTGGGCACGGCGTATTCCGCCTGTGTCGGGTGGGGTACAACATCCCGCACGAGTTAGTTGAAGAGGACAACGCCGCGCTCGCCCTGGTCATGGGTGGTTATTACCTGGGCTTGATCCTGGCCATTGGCGGGGTGATTGCAGGCCCTTCGGCGGGCTTGGTTGAGGATCTGATCGACTTACTGGTCTACGGACCGCTCGCCATTTTCCTGCTCAATATATCCGCCTGGATCAACGATCGCTTCATTCTTTACAAGTTTAACATTCGCAAAGAAATTCTGGATGACCAAAACTGCGGCACCGGAGTGGTGGAGTTTGCGATATTTGTTGCTTCCGGATTGAATATTTTCGGAGCCGTGTACGGGACCGGGGGCAATATCTACACCGCCCTGGTTTTCTGGGCGTTGGGTCAGGGCATCCTGGTGTTGATCGGCCACTATTACAACCTGATCACGCATTACGATATCCACGAACATATAGAAAAGGATAACGTCGCGGTGGGTGTGGGTTTTGCCGGAGCCTTGATCGCCATCGGCAATCTGATGCGCGCCGCTTCGGCGGAAAATTTTGTCTCCTGGGAAAGCAATCTCATGACTTTTATCTGGTTTGTTTTTTTAGGCCTCCTGCTCTTACCCGCCGCAAGGATGATCACCGACCGGGTGCTTTTGCCCAGTCGCAGGCTGGCGGATGAACTGGTGAATCAGGAAAAGCCCAATGTGGGCGCCGCCTACCTGGAAGCCGTGTCCTACATCGGTTCCTCTTTTTTGATTATCTGGTGTCTGTAACCCACGCCCCTTAGTATTCTCCCGGTTTTGCATGCAATCCACGACGACCAACCATTCTCCTGAGGCCTCTCGCTCGCAACTGAGCCTGATTCTGAAAATTTGTATGTTCGCCACCGGTTGCGCGGCGATGGTGACGGAATACACACTGGCCACCCTGGCCAGTTACCTGCTTGGCAACACCATTTTTCAATGGACCGCAGTCATTTCCCTCATGCTGTTTTCCATGGGACTCGGGAGCCGCCAAAGTCGAAAATTATCAGAAAATCTTCTGGACCGTTATGTCTGCGCTGAATTTGGCCTGTCATTATTTTGCACCTTTTCGGCAATTTTTTCTTTCTGGATCGCCGCCTTCACCGTTCACAATGGGCTGGTGATTTATGGCGTCGCCTGTCTGATTGGGTTTTTGACCGGACTTGAAATTCCATTGGTCACCAGGATCAATGAAAAACACGAACCGCTCAGGGTCAACATTTCTTCGGTGATGGAGTTTGACTATTACGGGTCGCTGGCGGGAGGGGCGTTGTTTGCCTTCGTGCTTTTGCCGTTTTTAGGGCTGACCTACACGCCTGTTCTTCTGGGAGGCCTCAACCTGCTGGTAGCGGGAATGATCCTGTGGAAATTTTCTGGATTGCTCAAATGGGCTAAAACTCTACAGGTCATTTTTTCAGCCCTGCTCGTTGTCATCGCCGGCGCGGCTTATTTCGCCAAACCCATCATCCTTTATGGCGAACAGCACAAGTACAAAGATAAAATTATTTATGAGGAACAGACCCGTTACCAGAAAATCGTTGTCACTCAATGGAAGGACGACCACTGGCTGTTTTTGAACGGCAGTATCCAGTTCAGCACTTATGATGAACACCGTTACCATGAGCCGTTGATTCATCCTGCGGTCAGTCTACTGAAAGAGCGCAGAGACATCCTGGTTCTGGGAGGCGGGGACGGGCTGGCGGCGCGGGAATTGTTGAAATACCCCGATGTCGAAAAAATCACGGTTGTCGATCTGGACCCGGCCATGACCCGGCTTGCAAAGTCAAATGAGATTTTTCTTAAGGTCAACAAGGGGTCGTTCAACGATCCTCGGGTGGAAATTATCAATCAGGATGCCTACCAGTTCATTAATAATTCCGTAAAACTTTATGACGCCATCATTGTGGACCTGCCCGATCCGAAATCCGTCTCCCTTTCTCTTTTGTACTCGTTGGGATTCTATAAACTTGCGAATAAGCATTTGAAACCTTTTGGCGTGCTGGTGACCCAGAGCACCAGCCCTCTGTATTCTCCAGAAGCATTTTTATGTATCAAAAAAAGTATGGAAGCCGCGGGGTTTTCGGTGGTTCCTTATCAAAACGCTATCCCGACGATGGGGGAGTGGGGCTGGAACCTGGGAGTGAAGAACGAGGCGATGAGCGCGGATCGGCTCAAGGAAAATTTACTGCGCCTAGAATTTTCCGGGTTGGAGACGCGGTTTTTAAACCGCGAGGCAATGACTTCCATGACCCATTTCGGTAAAGGTCTGTTCGAACGGTCTGCGGGCGTCGAGGTAAATACCCAGTTCAACCACATTCTTCTCAAATATTACCGTAAGGGCGATTGGGATATGTACTAAACCACGTTATCAGGTGCAGCCTGAAGGATGTGTGCGGTTAACCCACCAGGTTTTTCAATTCTGAAATGTCATCGATGGTCCAGTCGGGTTTAAGCGCGTGCAGGGCTTTAAGATCACCCATGCCATAGGTGACGGCGCAGGTCCGCACGTTGGCGTTTTTTCCGGCTTCAATATCCAGGGCGCTGTCGCCCACCATCAGCACTTCCCGAGGAGACAGGTTGTGCTTTTTCAATAGATGGTTGATGCCTTCAGGGTCCGGTTTGCGCGTCTTGAAGCTGTCCCCGCCGATGATGGATTCAAAGGGATGCAGACAGTTGAGATTTTCGAGAATTTTTCTTACAAAATCTTCAGGCTTGTTGGAACAGATGGCTTGTTTCCTGTTGGAAAAATACTCGATCATGTCCCGACTGTTGGGATAAAAATCGCTGTGATCCATCAGGTGGTTGGCGTAATGCTTACGAAAAACGGCAACCGCCTTGTCGATATCGTCCCATCCCGTGCCGCTCAGCGCACGGGTCATCAGCATGAACACCCCACTGCCAACGCAGGTCCTGATAACTTCCTGCTCCAGGGGGCGTTGCCCCAGTTCGGTGAGGGCAAGATTGACGGAAAGGGCGATGTCGTCCAGAGTATCGACCAGGGTGCCGTCGAAATCATAAACGATGAGCGAGATTTGGTTCATTTGTATCCAGCAAAGGGAAAATAAAGAGGGGCTTCCATCCGATGTCCCTGGCTATTCGTCGATGCTGGATGTAAACCGGTAAGCTTTGACAATATTTTTTTCATCAAACAAAATCACCAGATCTTTGGACTTGGTCTCAGCCAATGCGTACCACTTGTCCAACTGGTAGGTCCACATGGTGTGCGTGTTTTCGATGCCCTCTTTAAACGGGACCCCAAACCAATCCAGAATTTCGGACTGGGTGGTCACGTTGTTTTGAATGTTCTGTACCTTGTCGCTGGAAAAATCTTTTCCATTAGTTCCACATCCGACTAGTAATAAAAATATCAGAAGGGTCCCTAAATTTTGTAACGATTGTTTCATATTATTCCTCCTTTGAAGACTTTGGTGGTTTTTATGACCAAGGTGATATGGGCGGGTTATTGAGGTCAGGTCAATACGTTGGATTGGCGAAACTCAGTTTACCACCCTCCCGAAAAAAGTATAACTCGAACTGCAAAAAATACCAGTTTCAGTTTCTAATATTTTGAATTAAAAATTTTTACCCGCTGGATGAGAGATTGTTAAGGACCGAAGAACTTGCAATAATGAGTCTTATCAGAAATTTCCAGGTTAAATAGTATTTCAAAGGACTGACAGGCCCGACAATGGTCAGGCATTACTTTTTTTCTCGATAATTGAGTATTCGTTCAGGATTTTAGTAGCATCTGTGTGGGAATGTACCGGCATGCGCGGTCCCATATGCGAAACCACTTGAGCGGCGCAATAAGCGCCGAGAATAGCGGATTCTTTCAGGCTGTAGTCTTTGGTTATTCCATGGAGCGCACCGGCGGCATACAAGTCTCCGGCTCCGGTTGTGTCCACAGGAGTGGTGGGGAAGACCCCAACAATTTCTTTCGTTTGATTGTTTCCAGCCCAGGAACCCTTAGACCCAAGCGTCATGAATACGGTGTCTGCCATTCCCCTGAGAGTCTCGAACGCGGATTCGTGATTAGCGGCGCCTGTCATGGCCAGCGCCTCCACTTCGTTACAGAAAAGAATATTGACGTTCCAGCGGATGAAGTCGATCAAGCTTTCTTTAAAGGTGTTAACCACAAATGCATCGCTCAGGGTAAAGGCTACGGGGATACCGTCTGACTTCGCGATTTCAGCCATTTTCAAGGCGGCGTTTCGGGTTTCTTCCCCTGTCCATAAATAGCCCTCAATATATACCATTTTGGCATTGCGGACGATGGTTTCATCCACATTGTCGGAATGCAGGGACGAAGAAATTCCCAGGTGCGTGAGCATGGTGCGCTCTGTATCGGGAGTGATCATGACGACACAGGTTCCGGTTCCGTGGGTGTCTGCACCGATACCGGGGAAGCCGACCCCGCATATCCTCATGTCCTCCGTGTAATTCTGGCCGTAGTTGTCGTTGGCGACCCGACCCAGATAGTAACCACTGCTTCCCAGGACGCTGATGCCGTGAACGGTGTTGGCCGCCGATCCGCCGGAGGCAATCTTTGTCGGTTTCTCTGAAAGTGCGTTTAACATCTCGGTTTGTTCCTCAGCCGTGGATAACTTCATTCCCCCTTTAATCAGGGATTTTTCTTCAATAAAGGCATCCTCTACATGAACTTCAATGTCCACCAACGCATTGCCGATTCCTACCAGGTCATAATTCATAGATTTTATTTGCCGAAAAAGTTTAAAATTTTATTTAGAGAGGGTTGTCCGTCTGTTTGCAGGCAAATATTCTACAAGACAAAACGACGAACAACGTGACTCCCGCCACGAAAAATGCTCCCCCCGAAGCCTGAGCAATCAGCCCCACCGCTTCTTTGGCCGCGTGAGTGGAACCCATCCCCGGAGCCAAAGCGGCGGACAATAACCAGAACGCACCGTACCCCAGACTTCCCAACCCACTGAGAAGGGAAACACCCAATTGAATCTTGGGATGGAAATTGAGCCAGGCCATCAGCAAGGAAAAGGCGATGGCGATCACGCCCATGGTTTGAGAATGCAGGTGAGCCCTTTTCATATAGACCCAGGACTTACTCACTACCTTATCTTTTTTGTCCTGTTTCCCTTCATATTTTTCAATGGACACGGCATCTGCTTCGGCGTTCAAGTAACCTTTTACATCATCCTCGCAACATCCAAACGAAAGCCCCAGAAAACCGCCAAATAATATTGCAACCATCGCAATGAAAATGCCATATTTTACATGCGTGAAGTCCATCATTATTAACTCCCATAAAAAAACGATTTTATAACATCTTTATAAAAAGGACCCGATTTTTCCTTGCGGATTTTTCTAAAACAGTTCCTGAAAATAATGCGGATCTCATTTATACTGTCGTGTGAGCATGAAATTTTATTATCCTCCCGCCATTTTTTTGGAAAGGTCACGATATTAAAAACAAGGTTTCACTTTCTCTTTTAATCATCACGGCGCTTCTCTTTCTCGTTTCCCCATCGCAAGCTGAGCCAACCGAAAATAAAGTTCGCGAGTTCCATCAGGCGGTCGAGAAAATACTGGATCATTCCTGCCTGAAGAAGCAGAACTACGGGATCGAAATTTATTCCCTGGACAGGAATGAAATTCTTTATGAGACCCGGAAAGACCAGCTGTTTATCCCGGCATCCAATCTGAAGCTGATCACGACTGCCACGGCTCTGGAAAACCTGGGTCCTGATTACCGCTTCCCCACCCGCCTGTACACGTCTGGAAAACTGCAAGGGGACACCCTGTACGGAGATTTGTATATCAAGGGCTACGGAGACCCGAAACTGGTCACGGAGCAAATGTGGCTTCTGGTCAACGAGTTGGAAAACCTTCCCCTGCGGAAAATAGTCGGCAACATCATTGCGGATGATTCTTTTTTCGATCCCCTGCTGCACGTCAAAACCTGGGAGCAGTCGGGCGGCTCGGAGGCTTACAACGCTCCCTTGGGAGCCCTGTCGTTCAATTTCAATACGGTCACCGTTTATGTGTCTCCGGGGGAACATGCTGATGACAAACCGCGTGTCATTGTCGAACCCGATACGAAATACCTCAAAATAAACAATCAGACCCGAACCTTGCCACGGGGGAGAAGAGGGCAATTGACAGTGCAGCGAATCGACCGGGGGGATTATGACGAAATTTCCCTGACGGGAGGGATTTCCCAAAGCCGTCCGCGTGCAAGGTACTTTGTCAATATAACCGATCCAACGAAATACAGTGTCAGTGTGTTCAAGGAATATCTTGCACGGGTAGGCATTCAGGTGGTTGGGGAAACGCTTCGAGGACAGGTTTCAAAAGGGGCCAAGCTCCTGGTCAACCATAAATCCGAACCGCTCGCTCTGGCGCTCCGGGGGCTGAACAAATTCAGCAACAACTTTGTGGCGGAACAAATTGTTAAAACCCTGGCGGCGGAAAAATTCGGTCCCCCAGGGACCACGGAAAACGGTCTGAAAGTAATTCACGAATACATGCAATCGCTGGGTTTTGCTGCGGATCAGTTCACCATTTTGGATGGTTCCGGTCTCTCGCGGAAAAACAGGTTAACTCCTAATCAATTTGTCAGGGTATTGGCGCAAGTAAAAAAAGATTTGAGTATATTTCCTGAGTTCATCTCGGCTCTTGGGGTGATGGGGGTGGATGGTAACGTTCGCAAAAGGATGAACGGAGTGGAGGAGTCTCAAAAAGCCAGGGTGAAAACCGGGACGTTGAACGCCGTCAGTTCGCTTTCGGGCTACTTTCAATCTATGGATGGAGAGTGGTTCGCCTTTTCCATTCTGATGAATGATTTAAAATGCCATAACGGGCAGGCATTGAAAATTCAGGATAAGATTGTCCGTGAGGGGTTGAGATTCAACCGTGGAGATGAAATCAAGGCAAAGCCCTGAAGATTTCTTAACTCATCAGCCGCCGAAAACTTTGCGGTTTTCATTTCGATCATCATCAAGGATTTTTTTCCAATCCCTTTTCTGGTACGGTGCTTCCAAATATTCCTTGTAAATATTTTTAGCCAACTCTATTCGGTCCACTCCTTCGGGAGCCACTTGAATATCCAGTTGAGCCAGCGCCATGTCAAAATCCCGGTCCAAAAGAGACGCAGAATCCATTCCATATTCTTTTAAGGCCTGACGGATGATCCCAGGTTCCTGCCGAAATCGATTGGCCACTTCATTAATATTGGATGGCTTGTATTGCTTGTTGGGTCCGATGCCGAGATGATAGGCGCAAAATAATTCAAAAGGCTCCAAATTGGCAACTTTTTTTGGTTCGCCCGCCTTTTGTTCTGGGGAAGGCCTGCTTGCCGAGGGATGAGGGCGCCCTGCCGCTGGCGTCTCATGACTTCGTTGTGCTTTGTTGGGGTAATTACTTTTCCTTTGATCGCGGGAAGCGGAAGGTCCGTTTTGTCTGGATCGGTCCCGATTGGTTTTGTTTTTACCATTGCCTTTGGTAGAAGACCCCCCAGTGCTATTTTTGCCGAAGGGGTTGTTCGATGCATTATCCGCATTACGCTTATTTATGATGGAAATGTGAGAGCTAAGCGTTTGCGAAGGGGCGGTCATCCATTGTTCCACGGCTTTGGCTCTGTGGCTTTGAGAGTTGGACTGGGGGCGCCGGTTATTGGTGGCTCCCTTGGAAGATCTGTTGGGGGTCGCGTTTTGGTTTCCACCGGACTTGCCGGAGGAAGGACGACGGGAAAAACCTGATTTATTCAAAATGATGGTCCTCTACTTTGAAGGTTTGAATTCATTGACCTGATGATTCTTCCGTACACGATCTGCGGAGTCGGCCGATGCTTTATTATAAATGGTTGCAAAAATATGATTCAGGCGGTTAATGTTTCTAATTCGTCGACCAGTCCAGAGAATTTTTCCAGAGCGGTGTCTACGGGCTCGGGAGACGTCATATCGACTCCTGCGCCTTTCAGTAGATCGATCGGAAACTTGGAGCCGCCGGATTTCAAAAAGTTCAGATAGGCGTTGAGTTCGGACGCTCCCCCCTGAAATACCCGGTCTGCCAGAGCGTAGGCGGCGGAGATTCCCGTAGCATATTTATAAACGTAAAAACTGAAGTAAAAATGTGGAATACGAAAACACTCCAACGAGAGACAATCGTCCAAAACCACATTTTCTCCGAAATACAGCTTAAGGAGGTCGGTATAACTGTTTTGGAACGCTTCGCCCGTCATTGGCTGACCGCTTTCCGCTTCCTTATAAATGAGATATTCAAATTCAGCAAACATGGTTTGCCTGTACAACGTGCCGCGGAAATTATCAATCTCCCGACACAGAAGGTAGATCTTCATGTCGCGGTTGATTTCCTGTCCCAAAAGATAACGGGTGATGAGGGCTTCGTTGAAAGTGGAGGCCACCTCGGCGACGAAAATCGTGTAATCCGCATATAAGTACGGTTGATTCTTTTTCGAATAATAAGAATGCATCGAGTGACCCGCTTCGTGGGCCAGGGTGTACAGACTGTTGATGTTATCTTCACGGTAGTTCATGAGGATAAAGGGATTGGAATCATAGCACCCGGAAGAATAAGCGCCGCTACGCTTCCCTTTATTTTCATATCGGTCGACCCACCGGTCGGCCATTAATCCTTTATGCACCATTTCGGTATAATCGTCGCCTAACGGCTGCAGAGCTTTAGTGATGGTCTCCGAAGCGTCCTGGTAACTCATGTGCCAGTGGATGTCTTTCACCAGCGGCACACTGCAATCATAGGCATGCAGTTCGTCGAGGTTCAAAAGACGCTTGCGTAAATCGAAATATTTGTAAAGAGCGGGAAGGTTTTTATGAACGCTCTCGATGAGATTGTCGTAAACCGCAACGGGAATATTTTCGGAAAACAGGGCCTGCTCCCGAACCGAAGGGAATTTCCGGGTGCGGGCGTAGAACATATCTTTTTTTATGCTACTGGACAGGAGCGATGCGTAAGTGAACTGGTGGTCCTCATAAGCGGAGTAATGTGTTGCAAACGCTTCGCGTCGGACACGACGATCATAGCTTTGCAACAAACTCTGGAAATTTCCATGCGTGATGGTGACTTCATCGCCATTTTCATTCTTGATCACGCCCAATTTCAAGTCGGCGTTGTCCAGCATGTCAAAACCTTCTCTTGCCGCGCGGGCGATTTCTGCGCTGGAAGCCAGAAGAGCCTCTTCTTTTTCGGACAGGGTGTGCTGTCGATAACGCAACATCCGTTCGAGATGCAATTTAAAAAATTCGAGTTCCGCATCCTGAAGAAAGTCATTGATCCGGCTTTCAGGAATGGACATGATTTCAGATTCAATAAAACTTCTGGCCTGGGAAATTTGCGTGGACAGACGCACCACGCGCTCGAAATTTTGCTGATGAATGGTGTGGGTCTTATCTTCATCATTTCTGAGATGAGCAAACGTGTACAGTTTCTCAAGGGTGCGGGACATGCTCATATCAAATTCCAGGCAGGCTTTGAGAGCGGCTGTCGAGTCCCCCAGCTTGCCCTGATGCGCGGCATAACCCTGAGATTCTATTTCCAGGGTAGCGAATTCTTTCTGCCACGCTTCACTGGCGGAATACAGGCCGGAAAGATCCCATGTGGAATCTTCAGAAATTTCTTCTCGTGTCACGAGTTCTACTTTAGCGTCCATAAATGATTTTGACTCTGCGAGAATCTTTTTTAGGTAATGCAACCTGCTAGGAAGTTGTTTGTCCTATTGTTTGCAAGTGGGCCTTGAGCTTCGATTGCTTTTCAGAAAGGGCCAGCTTCCTTTGTTTGTCTTTTTCGATTATATCGGGAGGCGCTTTCGCGACGAAACTCTGGTTGGATAACTTCTTGCCTAAAAATATGAGGTCTTTTTCAATTTTTTTCAACTCTTTTTCTACACGGCTTTGCTCTTCAGCAAAATCCATGATGCCATCGAGCGGAATGATGAGGTCCATCCCATCTAAAACAGAGGAAGCGGCGACCTTGGGTTTGACCACCGAGCCGCCGATGTCGCCAAGCGTAACCCGCGCTAACTCATTGATAGATCGTATACTGAATCGAATAGAGTTTATTTTTTTAACATCTTCGGTTTTGATCAACAGGGGAAGGGTGAGTCCCGGATTGAGGTTCATCTCTCCACGGATATTTCTGACGCTGGTCACAATATCCATCACCAGTCCTTGTTCCTCTTCAATTTTTTCATCCACCTTGGTTATATCGAACTTCGGAAACGGGGCGTTCATGATGCTTGTTCCCTCAGCAGGCAGTTTTTGCCAGATCTCTTCCGTAATGAACGGCATGAACGGATGCAGAAGTTTCAGACTGGTTTCCAGAACGTGAACCAAAACATTTTGCACGGCTGGTTTTTCCGGACCTTCTTTGAATAAACTGGATTTGGATAATTCAATGTACCAGTCACAAAATTCGTTCCAGATAAATTTATAAACCGCAGCTGCGGCTTCGTTGAATTTAAATTCTTCAAGAGCGGTGTTGACGTCCCGGCAGGTGGAATTGAGGCGACTTAAAATCCATCGATCCGCACGGGAATGGGTTAAGTTACTATTCAGTTCACAGGTGCCCTGATAACCCTCAAGGTTCATGAAAGCGAAGCGTGAGGCGTTCCATAATTTATTGCAAAAATTCCGGTAGCCTTCAATCCGCTCCTCGGCAAGCTTGATATCCCGCCCTTGAGCGGCAAAGGCGGCGAGGGTGAATCGGAGCGCATCGGTCCCGTATTTTTCCATCATCACCAGCGGGTCGATGACATTGCCCTTGGTCTTGCTCATCTTTTGGCCGTCCGCGTCGCGGATCAGGGCATGGATATAAACCTGCTGGAAGGGAATCTCCTTCATCATTTTGAGGCCCATCATGGCCATGCGGGCGACCCAGAAAAACAGGATGTCGAAGCCCGTGCACAGGACGGATGTGGGGTAAAACTTTTTAAGCGTCTCCGTCTGGTCCGGCCATCCCAACGTCGAAAACGGCCACAGGGCCGAACTGAACCAGGTATCGAGGACATCGGTTTCCTGAACAATGTCTTTCGATCCGCATTGACTGCACGTTTCCGGTGTCACTCGGACGACGGTGATGCCCTTGCACTCAGAACAATGCCAGGCCGGGATCTGGTGTCCCCACCAGATTTGCCTGGAGATGCACCAGTCGCGGATGTTCTCCATCCATTCAAAATAAGTTTTTTCCCAGAATTGAGGAACGATTTGTATCGCGCCGCTTCTCACCGCCGCAATTGCCGGTTCGGCCAGCGGTTTGGCCTTCACAAACCATTGCTTGGAAAGATAGGGCTCGACCACTGTCTGGCACCGGTAACAGTGACCGACCGAATGCATGTGATCTTCGATGCCAGCGAGCAATCCTTTCGCTTCAAGGTCCGCCACCAGTTTTTTCCGACAATCGTAACGGTCGAGTCCCTGGTAATCCGGACCCGCCAGTTCGTTCATGGTCCCATCCGGGTTCATGACGTTCAGTATGGCAAGTTGATGACGTTGCCCGATCTCGAAGTCATTCGGATCATGAGCGGGGGTGACTTTGAGAGCGCCGGAACCGAACGAGGCGTCCACATAAGAATCTTCGATGAGAGGGATCTCCCGGCCCACGAGAGGCAGGAGCAGGGTTTTGCCTGTTAACCCCTGATAGCGTTCGTCCGTGCCATTGACCGCCACGGCGGAATCGCCGAGCATGGTTTCCGGTCGCGTGGTGGCGACGGTGAGAAACCGGTCTTCATCCTTGAATTTGTATTTGATGTTGTACAGGTGGCCCTTGGTATCTTCATGCTCGACTTCCAGATCCGAAAGCGCAGTATGACATCTTGGGCACCAGTTGATGATGTAGTCACCCTGGTAAATCAAACCTTCTTCATACAAAGAGACAAACACTTCCCGGACAGCCCGCGACAAGCCTTCATCCATCGTGAACCGATCTCTTTCCCAGTCGAGGGAGCATCCCAGTTTTCTGAGCTGGTTGCCGATGGTTCCTCCAGACTCGTCGCGCCATCTCCAGACGCGCTTGATGAAATCTTCACGGCCCAATGCTTCCCGATGCGTGCCTTCGGCGTGCAGTTGCCGTTCCACGACGTTTTGAGTGGCGATGCCGGCATGGTCCGTTCCCGGTTGCCATAGAGTATTGAACCCGGACATGCGCTTCCAGCGGATGAGGATATCCTGCAGGGTGTTGTTGAAAGCATGCCCGATGTGCAGGGACCCTGTGATATTAGGCGGGGGAATCACGATGGAATAGGTTTCTCGGTCCAGAGTTTCATCGGCGTGATACAGCTTGTTATCGAGCCAGAAAGCACCCCAATGCTCTTCAACTTGCTTGGGATCGTATTTTTTATCGAGTTGAATCATAATCAAATTGCGTCAATTGTAATAATGTAAAAGGGCGAAACCAGTATTTGCGAACAGAAGGCTCAGAACCTCCGGGCAGTTTCCCGCCTCACCTAAACTATTCTCCAGGCATCATTAACTAAATAGGGTTGATTAAAAACGATCGGGAAAGGGAACCCTACCCGCGTTTTAATTTTTCTATGCTTATGAAGGGAGTTGTCACTTTAGAAAAAGCAAAATCCGGCTTGAGTTATTCTTTAGGGCATCTCTAAAAATTAGTTTATTACAGGAAATCGAACACTGTACAAGGATTTCTTATATTGGTGGCACGGGCGACCTACCTTAAAGTTTATGCGGAAGTGCGGAATTTAATTCCGCCTTTCTAGCCCGTGCGAACAGGCTGGAAAGCCTGTTCCACTAAAACAAAGCCATCTCCTTAAGTTGACGATTAGGAGCATTTAGTCAATTTTTAGAGATACCCTTTAGCTATTATTCTCGTTTTTATGTTGTTCTATTTCCTTGGCAATCATCTCTTGCACCAAACCAGGAACAATTGCTTTGATGGCTTCTTCTACAGATGTAATGATCTTCTCAGAAATTCCGGAGATTTCCTTTTCCATGGAAGCGGCCAGTGACTGCTCGAGAACTTCTCTGAATTCTTCTCCCATCAACCGGGCGTATAGATCCTCCTGAGAACTCTGGAAGGCGCTGATATCTGCAAAAATTTCCTCCTCGACCTCTACATTGTTTTCTTCCAGAGACGCATCAACCTCCTCTGAAGTTTCAGGAAGTGTCTCGATCTCTTGAGTCTCCACGGAGTTAGCGGGTGAGATCTTCACTGGGGAAATTATCAGGTCTTCATGAACCGTATCGGGTTCAAAAACGGTTTCGTTATTCTCATCCTCATTGCCCTCATCGGCGGCGGCGATTTCATCTGCCGGGTCGGATGTTGAAGGGGGAGCAAAATTTTTATTCCCTCGGAGAATTTCGTTAAAAGCCGCCTCCAGCTCCTCAGCATTTTCTTCGCTGAAATAATTCAGTTCGGCGATCAATGTATTAACCTCAGTGGTGTCAGGAGGTGCGGAGTTTTTAGGAATACCGTTGCCTTCCCCGCTCACAGCGGTTGAAACCCTTTTAAGAGCGTTGACTTCCCTTATCATTTCATCCAGGGCTTCGAGAGGACGCACTTCTTCAGCGGATCTCTGCTCTCGAATAGCTTCCGATTTCCGGGAAAGTTCTGTGACCCTTCGGACCAACTCGTCCAGGGATTCTTCCGGAACCTGTTTTACTGAGGGGGCCTCAACACGTTCCTGAGAGTCTGCACAAGGGGATTCAGCCACATCGGCAGGGTCATCGACCGTGTCGACAATATCCTCTTCCAAATCCACCACCAGCTCTTCGTTTTCCGGGTTTTCCAAAGTGACCAGCATGTCTTCGTCTGAAAGTTCCAATTGCATCTCATCTTCATCAAGATCAAGAGAGATTTCCTCGGGAGGGCTCACGAGATGACTTTTCCCCAGTTCCACAAAGGACTCCTCTTCCATCCGATCTGTTGGCGCCAGTGTGATCACATCTTCATCGTCTTCAATGGTGTCTGAGCCACCGGTTCCGTTCAGCAATTCCATGACCCGGCGTACAATGTCCTCAGATTTGAAAGGTTTGGTGATATGATCATCTGCCAGAGAGTCGTGAAAAAGGTCCTCATCAAAATCTTCAAAGTCGCTGGTCAGTAATAGAACTGATACGGAATCGAATTCGCTGGATTCTTTAATTTTTTTACTCAGTTCAAATCCGTTGAGTCCAGGCATATTCACATCCGCCAACACAATATCCGGCTTGAACTTTTTAAGTCTTACCAATGCCTCGCTACCGTTACCAATGCCTTCCACGGTTGCATCTTCCTTTTCAAAAGCCATGGCCACGATTTTCTGGATCATTATGCTATCGTCCACGACCAAAATTCTGGAAGTCATCTAGATTTTCCTTATAAGCAATCACGAACGAGCCCGAGGAAAGGTATCCGGTCCTGTAATTGCTTGCTCTGGATTTTTATTGGAAGGATAACTTATTCTTTATAATAGTTTTATATTATATCACAGTTTGAGTAGTATCAAGTCACAATCAAAAATGACCTCTCAATATTTGAAACAGTGAATCTTAAGCGCGTCTGAAGCGCAAAACTCAGGATTGCCAAACTAATTTTAGAAAGCTCTCTTTGGCTTTGATTTATTTAATGCTACTATAAACCTAAAATATCCCTATGCTGAAATTATGTAATAATCTGTTTTATTTTCGAAATGATGAATGAAACCGGTCCCCAAATATCGAAGGGTTCAAAAAGCGGGCTGAATGCTTTACGCCTTTTGACCCGAGTGAGCCTAATTCTCCGTCCTACCCATGCTTTGGGTCTGTTCGTCATAGGGTTGGTCTTGTTTGCTTCCAATCCGGCTTTTGGCAAATATCTTCAGCTGGATGGAGTCGCGGATATAAAAACCAAATACAGCTCGGGATGCGCGAACCTCCAGGAAACCGCCACGATGGCAGAACAAGCGGGGCTGGACATAGTTATTTTCAACGACCAGGTGAGAAATTCCATCCAATACGGAATTTTCCCTTTAAAACGCATTATTAAAAAGACCAATGCGGGGCCCTCCATCCTCAGCACCAGTTCCAATGTTTACTTGTCCAATATTAGAAATAAAAACAAGCAATTTCGTGAAACTCTGCTGATTCCAGGTACCGATGTTTCTCCTTTTTATTACTGGACAGGGAATGTTTTTAAGAAAAATCTGGTGGCCCACAACTGGGACAAGCGCCTTTCCATTATCGGGTTGAAGTATGGGGAAGACTTCGAGCAGCTTCCCGTTCTCGACAGTAATTTTTCGACGAAGTATGCGGGCAAATTGCAAAACTCTGTCATCGGGTATGGTTTTCTTTTAGCCATCGCTTTGTCGATGTTTTTTAAGGGCTATTACCGGAAAGCGACCCTTCCGCTGGCTGTTTTTTTTGTATTATTGATATTCAATAATCATCCCTTTAGAAGTTCGTTATTTGATCAATATCATGAGGATCGGGGCGTCGCCCCTTATCAGGAGGTGATTGATTATGCCATTTCTAAAGGGGCGATGGTGTTTTGGAATGATGTCGAGGCCGTCAATGGCAAGAGACAATGGGGAACGATCCAACTGGATACACAGCCGCACCCTGAAGATCTTGTGTTGTCTCAAAATTATACGGGGTTCCAGGCAGTCGCAGATGGGCCCGTCTCGTTAACCGAGCCTGGAAATGTCTGGGATCATGTGTTGATGCAGTACGTTCGCGGGGAGAGACAACAGCCGGTTTGGGGATATGGAACGAATGATTTTCAATGTGCAGGAGAATCCGGACCTATTTTGGGAGCGGTGCGAACCATTTTCCTGGTTCGCGAAAAACAACAGGATGCGGTGCTGGATGCGATGCGTACTGGCCGAATGTACGCGGTGCGTCAACCGGGTCCGCATCGCCTCTCCCTGGACGAATTTGTTGTCAAGGATGTTGATTCCGGGAAAATAGCCACTTTAGGTGAGCAACTGGTCGCTACCGCATTCCCCGAGATTTCTGTGAAAATTCATTCTACGGATGGGAATGAAAAAAGAGCCAAAGTGTTTCTCATCCGTAATGGAACGGTGATCAAGCGGGAAAGTGTTGTTCTCCCCTATGAACTTAAAATGATTGATTCCCAGGTGGATATGAGCGGGCCGGCTTATTATCGGTTGAATGTCATCGTCAGCCCGGTAGATCATCTTGTTTCGAATCCCGTTTTTGTGAAATTCGGCAAAACAGCCTCCGTTGCATCGGTGGTGACTTCCCCTGAAACGAATCCACCTGCTCTTGAAAAGCCGGCGCAACCGCAGACGGTGACTCCGGAAGTTCCAAAAATCACCCAACCTGAAATTATTGAGAACCCGCAAGTGGCGAGCTTGGAACCCCCGGTGACTCCGAAAGTCGCCGACTTGCCCCCCCCGGCTCCGGTGGTGACTCCAGCCCCGGTGACTGTTCCTGTTCCCACTCCCCCGGCTGAAATTGCGGCGCCTCAGGCCCCAATAGTGCAAAGTCCTCCGCAACCGACAGCCGGAGGGGGATTTGTCCGCGTGTTGATCGACGGAGTTTCCTTGAAACAAGGCCCCGGCGCGGTTTTCCCGGAAATGGGAAAAGCCAATAAAGGCGATCGGTTAGCCCTGGTCAGGCGAACCAAAGTGCTTTTTAATGATAAACCGTGGTTGGTTGTGAAATCAGGGGATCAGTTGGCCTATGTCTGGGAAGGATTGGTTAAAGTAGAATAAAGAAGAAAGAAGAAGTTAGAATCGAGAATACTTTTAAGGAAGAGTAAAATTTTATATTGAAATTTTTTCTCGCTCTCATCTTCTGAATTCTTTTTTATGGGTATCTCTAACAGGTTGCTGAAAAAGTCCCATCCACGAGGGTTTCCACTGTTGTCACACTGAGCTTGTCGAAGTATGACCTTAATAATAAGGGCTGTTTTCACACTTCGACATACCCCTCTGGGGCATGAAGGCAATTGTCGAATATCACAAGCTCAGTGTGACAGTTGCGAGTAGAAAAAATAGTTTTTCAGCAACCTGCTAAAAATTAGTTTTCACAGAAAATAGAATCGTGTGCAAAAGTTTCTTAAATCAGTGGCACGGGCTTTCCAGCCCGTGCGGACAGGCTGGAAAGCCTGTCCTACTAAAACAAAAGACGCTTCTTTGAGCTGGCGATTCGGTGCCGTTGTCAATTTTTAGAAGTGCCCTTATGAATAGCCATCCACTTTCATCCCCTTATCCAGCCGGTACATAAAAAGATTTTGTTTTTTATTAATTTTGCAGGGTTGCAGGTTGCGCAGGCAAAACCGGTAAGACACGATGCGGGTGGAGGGTTTCAAATAAGGCAGGATTCTGGGGAACAAGCGGTCCAGCGCTTGATGGGTTAAATAAACGTAAAGGATGTCCGCATCGCGGAAATCAAAATCGTTGAAGTTTTTACGAAGAAATTGAACACGGTCGGAAACCCCCGCCATGCGGGCCAATTTTCTGGCAACCCAGACTTTCAAAGGGTCGATTTCCAACCCCATCCCAACCGCCTCATAATCACGGGCCGCCTGTATCAACACCCTCCCGTCTCCTGATCCCAGATCGTAGATTTTTTCTCCCGGCTGGATGGCCGAAAACTCAAGGATTTCCTTGATTGTGCCCGGCATCAATGGGTGCCAAGGGGACCCGAAAAATGCTGGAAACACCACCATGGCGAATAGCAGCAGGAAAAAACCTATCACTAATGTGGAAAGAATTGTTGCGATCATGATCCCAGATCAGTTGACGAATGTTACTGTTCGACCCACTATATTATAGATTCCGTAGATGCCTGTTCAACGGCGGTATGAAGTTGGTCCCATTCCTTCATGAGTCCGTCCTCTTCACGGGCCAGATCACTTTGCAGTTTCAAAGTTTTCAACAGACGGTCTTTCTGATCGTCCTGATGAATTGCGGGATCGGAAAGTTCCTGCTCGGCAATGCTTTTTTCTTCCATCACTTGCTCCAGGCGTTTTTCGACCTTTTCCAACTTGGCTTTAAGCGGTTTGATTTGGCGGTGCCGCTCGTTTCTTTCTGAGGCTTCCTTGCGTTTGCGATTCTTATCATGCTGGGAAACGGTATGATTTACTTTTGCCCCCTTGGCAAGGGCCGCGTCCGCAGCACTTTCTACTTCCTGGGATTTATAATATTCGTAGTCGCTGTAGTTTCCGACATATTCCTTGACCGTTTGATTCTCTATTTCCCAGACCCGGTTGATGATGCCATCGAGGAAATAGCGATCGTGGGAAATCGTGCACAAGCTGCCCTCGAACTCGGCAAGAGCCGCCGCCAGAAACTCGGTGGAACGCATGTCAAGATGGTTGGTGGGTTCGTCCAACAGAAGAAAAGTGGCAGGGTTGGACAATATCCGCGCCAGGGCCAGGCGCGAGCGTTCGCCGCCTGACAGCACCCCGACTTTTTTTTCCACATCGTCGCCGGAAAATAAAAAGGCTCCCAGGATATTGTGTTTCTCCGTGCGCAGTAAATGCCCGGCGGTCTCTTCCAACGACTCCAGTACGGTGTGCTTGGGGTCCAGCGCTTCTGAATGGTGCTGGGCATAGTAAGCTTGAGTGACGTTGGCGCCCAGGCTGATTTTGCCTTTTTCACATTGGATGATTCCAGCCATGAGTTTGAGCAGGGTCGATTTTCCCGCTCCGTTTTCGCCCACCAGCGCCACTTTCCAGCCCCGTTCCAGGCGGGCGGAGAAATCTTTGTAAACCTGAATCGGACCGTAGCTCTTGTCGATATCCGTTAGCTCGATCACCATTCTGCCTGTGCGGGCAGGTTGTGGAAAGCGGAAGTGGATGGTTTTGGTTTGTGTTCCGGTCTCTACCCGTTCCATCTTGTTGAGTATTTTGATGCGGCTTTGCACCTGCGCGGCCTTGGTGTTTTTAGCGCGAAAACGCTCAATAAATTTTTCGGTTTCGGCGATTTTTTTCTGCTGGTTCGTCGCCGCCGCTTCCAGTTGTTCCAGGCGGGATTTTTTCTGCGCTTCAAAAGCGTCGTAATTGCCGGCATAGCGGGTCAGCGTTCCCTGGTCGAGTTCTGCGATGTTTTCGACGATGCTGTTTAAAAAGCGCCGGTCGTGAGAGATGAGAACCATGCTGCCTTCATAAGATTTTAAAAACGACTCCAGCCAGATGACCGATCTGAGATCCAGGTGGTTGGTGGGTTCGTCGAGCAGCAGAACGTCGGGGTTTTGGAGCAACAGCTTGGCAAGTTCCACCCGCATGCGCCAGCCGCCGGAAAATTCTTCCATGGGTTTTTCCCATTGATCCGATTTGAATCCCAGCCCGGATAAAATCGTCTTCGCCCTGGCCTCCCGTTCGTAGCCTCCCAACCGTTCAAACTCGTGCTGAAGAGCCCCGTATTTTCGGCCCCATTCATCAGGGGAGTTCTCGTGCAGGTGGGTGTTGTTTTCCAGTGAATTCATATTGCGTTGCACCTGGGCAAAGTGTTCGTCGCCCATCACCACGCGCTCCAGAATGGATTCACCGCTGCTGACGATTTCCTGGGCCAGCAGCGCGATGCGTGCGTTTTTTCTGAGCACCACTTTTCCTGAATCGGCAGATTCCGTTCCCGTGAAAATTCGAAATAGCGTGGTTTTGCCCATGCCGTTTTCACCCACCAGTCCAATTTTTTCGCTGGGGCGCAGATGGAAATTCACATCCTTGAAGAGAATTTTTCTACAGTACTGTTTGTTAAGGCTTTGCAGATAAATCATGAGGAGTGGATGGTCACCGGGTTTCACGCAGTCTGGGGTTGAACGCTTCGCGCAACCCTTCGCCGCACAGGTTAAACGCCAGCACCACAATGAGGATACTGATGCCAGGGATGAACGTCAGCCAGGGGGCATCAAAAATAAAATTCTTGGCATCTGCCATGATATTTCCCCAGGTGGCGTCCGGCGGTTGCACGCCGAACCCGAGAAAGCTCAAGGACGATTCAGTGAGAATGGCGGACGCCACGCCGATGGTTGCCGAAACCAATACCGGAGCCATGGCGTTCGGTAGCATGTGGATGAAAATAATCCGCCATTCGGGAATCGCCTGGCTCTTGGCCGCCGCCACGTAGTCCAGCTCCCGCAACGAGAGAAATTCGGCCCGTACAAAGCGTGCCGTCCCCATCCAGCTGGTCAGTCCGATGATGATCATGATAGTGTAAATACTCGGCGGTAAAAGCGCTACAGCGGCTAAAATTAAGAAGAATGTGGGGAAGCTGAGCATCATATCCACAAACTCCATAATGAGCGTGTCGACGGTAATGAAGCCCAACTTGACGCGGCCATAATATCCTGCCAGACCGCCAAAAAATACGCCCACCGTAATGGAAATGCCGACAGCCACAAATCCAATGGTCAGCGACACGGAAGTCCCTTCCAGCATGCGGGCAAACACATCGCGGCCCAGTTCATCTGTTCCCAACAAATAAATGTTAAAAGCCGGGGCATCGTCCTTAGGAGTGATTTCGCTGGTGAAAGGCGTGAACGGAGGCAGAAATTTCTCCGAAAGCCGCACCACATGGGGATCGAATACCACAATATAATGGGTCAATACTTTTCCAAGAATCGCAAACACCAGCAACACCGCCAGGAAAATGAAACTCAAATGCGCCATGCGGTTGCGTTTGAAAATTTTCCAGTTTTCCTGAAAAAGCCCCATCTGCGGAGGCATGAAATCGGCTTCTATGATTTGGGCTTGCTGATTCATAAAGGACTCATCCTAATTTTATGCGAGGATCGACCACCGCATATAAAATGTCTGCAACAAAGTTTCCAGCTTGCACCAGGATGGCGGAAATAAAAGTGAGGGTTAAGATCACCGGAAAATCGCGGGACAAAATGGCATCGTAGCCCAACCGACCCATACCCGGCCAGGCAAAAATGGTTTCAAAAATGACCGACCCGCCGATCAAACCGGGAATCGTCAAACCAAACAGAGTGATAAATGGTAGCAGAGCGTTTCTTAATCCATGGCGGTAAATGACCACATCGTTGGACCAGCCCACCGACCGTGCGGTGCGGATGTAATCCTGATTGATGACTTCCAGCATTTGCGAACGGGCATAGCGGGAAAGAACGGCGATTCCGCCAACTGCGGACATTAATGCGGGAATGGTCAGGTGCCATATTCGGTCCATCGACTGAAGCAACAAAGGAGAGTTCTCCAGGCCAAAGGTGCGCATGCCGATTACCGGCACATCAAAAGTTTTGACCATAAAAATGATGACCATATAAGAAAGAAAAAAACCGGGGATGGAAATCATCGCGTAAGACAGAAAAGTGCTGGTTTTATCAAACAGCGACCCGCGGTGAATGGCGGCTTGAATGCCCACGGGAAAGGCCAGCAACCAGGTGATCAACGTGGCCAGGATGAACAACGGCAGGGAATTGAGGAACCGGTCCCATATTTTCCCAAGCACCGGTTGGTTGTCTTTAAACGATTTGAGTTCGCCGGTGAAAAGATCTTTGATCCAATACACGTACTGGATGTGCAAAGGCTCGTCCAGATGAAATGCCGCGCGGATGCGCTGGATGTCTTCCGCCTTCATGCGCGGATTGGAGGGATCGACCAGGCTGGGCTCGCCCGGCGCCAGATGCACCATAGCGTGGGAGATGATCGAAATAAGGATCAACGATATGAATTTTTTGAAAGTGTTTCTTAAAATAAAGTTGGTCATTTTCGTTATTGTCACCCTGAGCTTGTCGAAGGGGGATCTAAACTATCAGTTTTATTTTTCGATAATTTTGATAGCAAATCAAAATTTTCCTTTATCAGGGCTTCCTTTTTCTTTCGTGACCATCCTTTAATCAAAAGAATTCCTCGTAGCTCTGCTACGGGGTTTCCTTTCACATTCCCCTCCTTTGCAAGGAGGGGTTAGGGGAGGTTATAAAAAAAACTACCTTTAAATACCCCGCCCCTTGGGGCGGGGATCATTTATTCTTTGGAAAAAAGAAATGCTAAAACCCAGGTTACGACTATTACCACCCTTCGACAGGCTCAGGGTGACAGTTTTTAAACTTTTTATGAAAAATTTTAGATTCCCTCTTAGAATTTCTTCGCTATACTCACGGCTATGGACATTCTACAACTCAGCCATTATCTCGATGATTTACTGGATATCAAGTCCATAAAGGACTCGCCCAACGCCGTCAACGGGCTCCAGGTACAAAACATTGGGGAAATCAAAAAAATCGGGCTTGCCGTTGACCTGTGCCAGGCGACCATAGATTTAGCGGTCGATAAAAATTGTAACATGATGTTCGTTCATCATGGGATGTTTTGGGCCGGTGTACAGCCCATTCGCGGCAGTTTATACGACAAACTGGCGGCCCTATTCCGCGCCAACCTGGGGTTGTATTCCGCGCATCTCCCTCTGGACATGCACCCGGTGCTCGGCAACAATCGCACCCTCGCGGACCTCATCGGGCTTAAGCATCTGGAACCTTTTGGCGAATACAACGGCGAAAAAATCGGCTTGAAGGGTCGCATCGCGCCGCAATCCGCCGATGCGTTAGGGCAACTGCTGGAAACCCAATTAGGAGCTGTTGTCAAAGTCATCGGCAAGGGCGAGGTGCAAACGGTCGGGTTGGTGACAGGCGGAGCGGCGGATATTCTGCGTCAGGCCAAGGAGGAAAAGCTGGATTGCTACATAACGGGGGAAGGCGAAAATCATCACTTTCATGAGGCCATAGAGGGCGGCTGTGTTCTCATGCTGGCGGGCCATTACGCCACGGAAACCGGAGGCGTGAAGGCGGTGGGCCGCCACCTCGAAGAAAAATTCAATCTGCAAACGGAATTCCTCGATTATCCCACCGGAATGTAAAGCACACCTGCCGAACGAATTATTTTCGCTTGCGGTCAGCCTTGATGCGGATGGGAACCGGTTTAGGGCTTTTCGTCAAAAATACGATAATACTTGCTAAAATGCCCATACCAATGGGAACGATCCAATCTGTAGTGAGAGTCATAAAAACCTTGGAGTTAAAAGGTGAATCGATATTTCTGAAATAATTCTTCGGTAACGACTTCTTTTCCTTCTTTGGCAACTTCCTGCTCAATGCGCTTGATCGCCATATTACGGATAAAGGCAATGGGAATGCGTTTCACTTTATCAAGCGCATCGTCATCCCAGTTCAGCGTGAGCTCCGGGGGTTGTTCCGGTTCATTGGCTTTTTCTGCGTCGCGTTTGAAGTCTTCTTCCGTCACTTCCATGCCCATGGCTTCTTTAGCGGATGCAGGCATGATACTGGTGAACACTTCTTCGATCATATCGGGGGTGATCATTTTGTCGCCGCGTTCACGGGCGCGTCCTTCAATGGTTTGTTTGGCCATGCCGAGGACGAAGGGCGGAACTTTTTCCATTTTCGCCAACGCTTCCTTGCTCCAGGGCATCCCTGAAGTGGGGGCAACGTCCATATAGTTTTTGAATTTTTCGATGATGTCGTCTTTTTTCTCGGTTCTTAAGGCGAGAAAATCCTGAATCTCTTCGATCACTTCGATCTTGCGGGGGCTTTCTTTCATTTTTTCTTTGGCCTGATCGAAAGCACCCATAGACAGTTCTTCAAATCCGAACTGCTTGACCCGTTTGGAAACCAGCATCATCGATTCGTTGCGAATCTCGGTCAGAAAATCAGAGGTGACATATTTGAACCCGCGCTTGACGGTTCTTTGTACCATCAACTTTTTGATACCGGGACGCACAAATTCCGGAGCGTGCTTGACGCGTTCCCACGCTTCTTCGGTCCATTCGACGCCATTTTCTTTGGCGTAGGGGTGGTCGATTTTTTCTATGTTTGGTTTTTCCATGAATTTAAACCCCTATCAGGGGGGTATTAAAAGATTTTCAATGAGTTCCTACTATTAAAAAATTACTTGATACCGCCTCCATTGTCAATTATTTTGGGGGTTTTCCAATAACGAAAGCCAGAGGTATAAATTAGTATTTCATGAAACGTTCCCCGGTCATCTATTTTCTTTTCTTTTGTTCCGGTATTACTGCCCTGATCTATGAGATTGTCTGGACCCGAATGCTCACCCTGGTGTTCGGACATACGGTATTCTCCGTGTCCGTGGTGCTGGCGGCGTTCATGGCGGGCCTGGGTTTTGGCAGTTACCTGTTTGGCGCGGCGATCGACAGACTGCCCGGCCCCTGGGAAGAACCCGTTGAAAAGGCGGGTGAAATGGATATCCGTCCGTCTCAAGGCTCGGCTCATACGCCGCTCCTGATCTATGGATGGGTCGAGATTGCGCTATTCGTTATCTGCGGTCTTCTGTCCTTGCTTTTGGCGAATTTTTCCTCTTTTTATGCCTGGATTCACGTCTGGCTCCCGGATTCCATAATTATTCAGAATGCAATTAAAGCGGTTCTGGCCTTCCTGCTGATTTTTATTCCGACCACCCTGATGGGCGCCACCTTGCCAATCATCAGTAAATACTATGTGACGAACAACGCCCGGTTAGGAACCCAAATCGGAATTTTATACGCCATCAATACTCTCGGAGCGGCGGTGGGATGTCTGCTCACGGGATTTTTATTGATCAGTGTCCTGGGTGTTTTGCAGACGGTCCTGCTGGCGGCTTTGGTGAATTTGTTTATTGGAGTCAGCGCCCTGCGTGTTTACCAGGACTCGGGAGGCGGGAGTGTGTTCAAGGTCAGGCTGCCAAAATTTTCTTTGCCCTCGATTTCCGTAAACTGCGAACAAAAATACTGGATGGGCGTCAGCTTGATTTGCGGGTTCACCGCTCTGGCTTACGAGGTGGTGTGGACCCGGCTTCTGGTGTTCAGCATTTCCAGCACGGTGTATTCCTTCAGCATGATGTTGGCGGTCTTTCTGTTGGGAATCGTCCTGGGAAGCTTGCTGGTCATTCCGGTGGTTTCCCGTGTCACCAACTTGAGAACCGTTCTGATTTGCCTGCAAGTCGTGATCGGTTTGTTCGTGATCGGTTCTCTCTACAATATGGAAAGCCTGCTTTCTGCGCCTTGGGACAGCTATCGCTTGACCGACCCTGCCGTCACCCTGTGGCATTATTTTGTAGATTCCGCAAGCCTGATGCTGATCCCCACTCTGTGTTTTGGCATGAGCTTGCCCATTCTGATTAAAATCGTTTCCGGCGGCTATGAACATGTTGGCAAGGGCACCGGGCAGATTTACGCCTCCAATACTCTCGGCGCAATTTTCGGTTCGTTATTTATGGGTTTTTGGGTTCTGCCCGAGTTGGGAAGTCAAAAAAGTCTGATGCTCGTCGCTTCGTTGAACCTGCTTCTTGGAGTTTTACTTTTTCTTAAGGGTTCCTATTTGGGAACGGCGATACGCCGGGGGCTTGCGGTCGTTTTTGCCGTCACCATTCTTTTTCTAAACTTTGCGATTCCAGACAATCTGCTGGACAAGTTCTTCATGCGGGACAGTGGGGGACAGCGCAGCCCCAAGGCGCTCATGTATTTCGAAGAGGGGTTGACGGATACGGTCGCCGTTTTCAGAGACAATTACGGCATCCTGGACCCGGAGGCCAAGCGATTGATCACCAACGGGATTTCCATGTCGGCGTCGAACTTCATCGCCTCGCGCTATATGAAGCTCCTGGCCCACGTCCCGATTTTACTGGTCGATGCGCCGGAAGATGTCCTGGTGGTTTGTTTTGGCACGGGGCAGACGACCGGCGCCGCCGGAATTCATCCCCGCGTGCGTTCCGTGGACAGTGTGGATTTGTCCCCCGGCGTGATTCGGGCCGGAAAGATATTCGCCTCGGAGAACCACGATGTGCTCAACAATCCGAAGGTTAAATTTATTTTACAGGATGGCAGGAACCATCTTTTGACCACGGGCAAAAAGTATGACGTCATCACCTCGGAACCGCCGCCGCCGCGTACGGCATTTACAGTCAACCTGTACACCAGGGAATATTATCAAGCGACCCAAAAACGGCTGAAACCAGGGGGCATCGTGGCGCAATGGATTCCGTTGCACAGTCAGGGAGAAAAAGAAGTCGCGATGCATTTTAAAACCTTTCATGACGTGTTTCCGCATGCGATCGCCTGGATGTCGGTTGCCAACGAAATGCTCATCATTGGCTCGGATCAGCCGATCAACCTGGATTTTAAAAAATTGCAACAACGGTTGCAGGAACCCGTTGTCCGGGAAGCTCTCGCCGACATCGAAATAGAAAACGCGTATTCTTTTCTGAGCAATATCTGGTTCCTTGAAGACCAGATCGAAGCCGTTTCAGCAGGCTATGACGAGATCACCGACAACCGTCCCAGCATTGAATTTTACCTCGACCTTGACGCCACCATTGGAACGGCGGGCAAAGAGAAATATGTTTTTAACCGAACCCCCTTTGAAGATATTGCCCGGCGAATCACCCATCTTTCAGAGAGCGACCGCGCGGCCCTGAAACGCTACTATGAGATGATGGACCTGTATCAGCGCGGGGTTATGTACAGCAATCGCGGGCAACTCTTGAAGGCCCTTTCCCTGGCGGATGACAATAACCTCGTTCGCTATCACCTGCAGGCGGGAAAACGGCAGGTCGCCCGTCTGGCCCAGGAAGTGGATAGAAATCCTGAAAATATCGAAGCCCTGCTGAACCTTGGCCATGCCTATTACCAGATGGGTCAACACAAAAACAGCATGGATATTTTAGAAAAAGTTCCCCAGAGCGCTCCCAACCGAAGCTTTGCGGATTTATATATGGGATACAATCTGCTGGAGCTGGGCGAAATCGATCGAGCCAAGAAAAGTTTTGAAAACGTCGCCAAAAAAGACCCTCGGCAAGTGAGTTCTGTCATGCAGGAAATAGGACTGATCGAACTCTTGAAGAAACTGGCAAAAGATCCGGAAAACCCAAGCCTGATTCTTTCAGCAGCCCAGTATTACAACATGAAGAAGGATTATTTGAAAGCGTTGGAATATTCACTGGTCGCTTTGGATAAGGATCCTTTGAATATTCCGGTTCTGCAAAGCATCGTGTTCAGTTACCGCGCTCTGGGGGAGCCGGGCAACGTGCTGGATTATGCGACCCGTTACAGTATGGTGGATAGGGAAGATATGCATCTTCAATATGTTCTGGGCGAGATGTACGCCAAGACCCTTCGGTGCCAAAAAGCCATCCCGCATTTACAGGCCGTCCTCAAAAAAAATGATTCTTATCAGAACACCGAGCAACTGCTGGAGGGTTGCAAACGTATGCTCTTGCTGAAAGAAGCGTCGATCCTGTAAGTTAGATTCTAGTTGAGGTAATGGAATTTTTAAACCATTTCGGTTTTTTATACCGAAAACAATCAGTCGTGTGATCGTTGACTAAGCCTACGGCCTGCATAAACGCATAGCAGATGGTGGGTCCGACAAATTTAAATCCGCGCTTTTTTAAATCTTTGCTCATGGCGTCAGATTCTTGCGTGGTAGCAGGGACTTCCTGCATCGATTTCCAACTATTTTGTATGGGTTTGTTGCCAACAAAGCCCCAGATATATTTATCGAAACTGCCGAATTCTTTTTGCACTTTTAAAAACGCTTTTGCATTGGTGACGGAAGCCGCCACTTTCAGGCGGTTGCGGACAATGCCTGCGTTTTGCAAAAGTTTCTGTTGCTTCGCCTCTGTATATTTTGCAACTTTTGCAGGCTCAAAATTATCGTAAGCCTTACGGTAATCATCCCGTTTTTTCAAAATCGTCGTCCAGCTGAGGCCGGCCTGGGCTCCCTCTAAAATCAAAAACTCAAATAACAGTCTGTCATCATGGACAGGGACCCCCCATTCCTCATCGTGGTATTTTGTGTCCAGTTCTGTCTCTTTTCCTGAATAGCTCGGCCACGCACATCTTTTCTTTTTCACGAGTCATCTCCAAAAAATTATTCCGACCACACGGCCAGTTCATTCCCGTTGGGGTCGCGGAAATGAAATCGTTTTCCGCCCGGAAACTCAAAGATGGGTTTTGTGATTTCTCCACCGGCTTTTGTCACCTCTTCTAATTTTTGATTGAGGTTTTTTGCGTATAGAACCACAAGAACACCGGAACTGGACACCTTGGCGTCACCTTCTCCATTAAAACCACCATCAATATTTGCCCCGGAAAAACTGATATAATTGGACCCCAAATCTGTAAATTCCCATCCAAATACATGATGGTAGAATTTTTTTGTCTCTGCATTTTTGACCATCGGCAATTCAATATAATTGATGCTATTGTCTTTGTTACTCATGGACACCTCTAAAAATTAGTTTATTACGGGAAATCGAACATTGCACAAGATTTCTTATATCGGTGGCACGGGCTTTCTAGCCCGTGCGGACAGGCTAGAAAGGCGGAATTAAATTCCGCACTTCCGTATAACCTTTAAGGGTAGGTCGCCTGTCCCACTAAAACAAAGCCATCTCCTTAAATTAACGATTAGGAACATTTAGTCTATTTTTAGAGATGCCCTCATAATAATTTCCTTGTGTGCGCCATTTAAAAAAAAGCAGTCGGCATGTATTTTCACCGACTGCTTTACAGAATATTAGCAACCCATTTTCTTCATGGCTTCCTGCATTTCTTCCGGTGAAACATCACGAACATGTTGTGCGATGGTCCAGTCTATATTAAATGGGTCGGTGAGTGTTCCCATGCGGTCTCCCCAGAACATGTCCTCAACCTTTTTTTTGACCGACATGCCGGCAGATTTGGCTTTGCTGAAGGTGGCTTCCAGATCCTCAACGTAAAGATAAAAAGAAACCGGGGAGCCTCCCATACTCTTTGCAGATTTTCCTCCCCATTCCGGGCAAGGGTGGCCCATCATCATGCGGGCATTGCCCACTTGAATCTCAGCATACATCACCCCACCATCCGGTGTAGGAAAACGCATTATTTCTTCGGCTCCCAGCGCTTTTTTATAAAACTCAATTGCCGCCGCCGCATCGTCCATCACGATATATGGGGTTATGGAAGTGAATCCTTCGGGAATCGTGCTCATAAATAGTCTCCATTCATTCATTAAAAGTTAAACTCAATTGCCTGTCACTGATGTTTCCCATTATTCACGACCCTACTGACAGCATATTGTCAGTAGGGTGGCAGTATGGTAAAACTAAAATCAAAAACAGGAAATCACCATGCGCCGAGCGGACCGATTGTTCCGTATTGTAGAGTATTTAAAAGCCCGCAGACAGGTCGTGACTGCAGGGTCGCTTGCTGAAGAGCTGGGAGTGAGCGTCAGAACCATCTACCGCGACATTGCGGATTTGGGAGCCTCCGGTGTGCCGATCATCGGGGAAGCGGGAGTGGGCTATATGCTCCATAAGAACTACGTGGTGCGCCCCTTGATGTTTGATACTGAAGAATTGGATGCGCTCATGCTCGGTGCACAAATGGTTCAGAGCTGGGGGGATAAAGAGCTGGCAAAAGCCGCCAATCAAGCCCTCGACAAAATCACTTCGGTACTACCCGAAAGCCTGAGAAAAGAAATAGCGGAAACTTTCTTGTTTTCCATGGCCTCAAAGAATGAGGTGAAAATTCACATCGACTTTACAGCTCTTCGTCGAGCCATTCGCGGCAAAAACATAGTAGAATTCAGCTATAAACGGGAAGATGGAGAGGCCTCAACCCGGAGGGTTCGTCCTCTCTGTTTGGCTTTTTTCAGTCCGGTATGGCTGATTTCCGGGTGGTGTGAAATGCGGGATGATTTTCGTAATTTTCGTCTGGACAGGATTCAGGATATGAAAATAACGGAAGAGCGTTTTCGGGATGAGAAAGGAAAAAGTCTCTACGATTATATGCAACAGATGTGTTAAAGCTTGAGAAAGGGCTTGTTGATATGGGGAAGGTGAACGGCTTGCCTTTGGACTGTCTCGCCGACCAAGGCTCCCGCCGCAACGTATTGGAGCGAGTTCAACGTTGTGTGGGCTTTGAACGATGTTCTACATTCGGACTGCCACCTCCGAACCTATGATGAAATTATACCTCGAATGGCATTTTTGTTCAACCCGGAGAAATTCGGAGAAGGGAACGCCCGCGTATCTATTGCCAATAAACATCCGGCTGGCATGGATTGGCGATTATGGTAATGTAAGCCAGCCTTTTGTTCAAAAGTATTTTTTAAGGCTTTTTTAGACAGATAAATTTCATATATAAAAGGAGGATAGGAATTCAATGGCAAGTAAGAACAGTTCGTTCGATATCGTATCCGTCATTGACATGGAAGAAGTCCAGAATGCGGTGAATCAGGCGATGGCGGAAATCGGCCAGCGTTTCGATTTTAAAGGCAGTAAAAGCGAAATCACGTTGGATAAAAAAGAAAACAAGATCACCATTCTCTCGGACAACGATTCCAAGTTAAATTCCGTGATCGATGTGCTGCAGGGCAAGCTGGTCAAACGAAAAGTATCTCTGAAGGGCCTTGACTATGGCAAAGTAGAACCCGCCACGGGCGATAGCGTGCGGCAAAGCATCCTTGTCCAGCAGGGCATTTCTCAGGATAAAGGCAAGGAAATCACCAAGGCCATCAAAGGCATGGGACTCAAGGTGCAAAGCCAGATCATGGACGACCTGTTGCGGGTGACGGGAAAGAATAAGGACGATCTTCAGGAGGCGATGTCCAGGCTTAAGGAGAAGGATTTCGGGGTCGCGATGACGTTTACCAATTATCGGTGAAGCGCATTGGAAAATCGTTTGAACTTTTGTCTTCCCTCGGTTTTTAATCGCTACAACAATCTCCGGCGTGACAGTGAACGCTTTTTTTGCCCGATTTCGCCGGAGCCTGGGAGGGAACTGTAAGTTGGCATTGCTCCCGACAATAAAAACGGCTATCCTGATAAGAGTCTGTAATCAAAAGGAGAAGAGAAGATGGATGAAATTCGTGATTTTATGCGCTCCCCGGTAATCAGTGTCGACCCGCAAACGACCGCTCAGGAAGCCGCTAAATTAATGGGAGAAAAGGTAATCAGCTCGCTTCTGGTGAAAGAAAATGACGAATATCTGGGAATTGTGACCAAGACGGATTTGGTCAAAAAGGTATTGGCCGAGGGGTTGGACCCACAAGCGACCCGGGTTTACTCGATCATGACAAAGCCCATTTTGACACAAGATTATTATATTCCCCGAAGCGAAGCCAATGAGTTGATGCTGAGAAAAAGAATCAAGCATCTCGTTGTAACTAAACATGGAGAGATTGTGGGGATTTTAACGACCAGGGATCTGGTTTCCTGAAAAACTGGGAAGTCTTTCTTCGTCACAGGGTTTACCCATGATCTCTTGATAGAATCCGCCGTGTTTCTCATTTTGCAAAGCTTATGATAATGACTTATAGAAATAGCGTTGGGGTGAAAAAATTAGAGAAAAAGCTGGATGAGATTTATATGGCTGTTCAAAGCCTTCATGAGGGGAAAAAGTGAAAAAGATATTTTTTTTCTGGTGACAACGGAAAATACAGCTCAATTTGGCGTCGGCCGGAATTGATTGAGGGTGGCCGCATGGTCCTGTTCGTGATATTGTTCCGCCACTTCCTTGATCTCCGGCAACACCCGCTTGAATGCCGCAACCACTTCAGGATCTAAAGCGGTCCCGCTCATTTTTTCAATTTTTTCCATAGCCGTTTCGATGGAGTCTATTGAATCTGGAGATTGATTCTGAAAATTTGGGTTGACCATCTTGTCGAATTTATCGCATACCGCAACGATCCTTCCTTCTCTGGGAATTTCTTCATCTTTCAAACCATAAGGGTACCCCGATCCATCCCAATTTTCCTCGTGGGTGATGCAAATGGATTCCGCCAATCGCAATAGCTTGGAATCACTTCCCGATAAAATCTCCGCCCCAATGATCGGCGACAGTTTCACGACTTTCCATTCGCCTTCGTTTAACTCATCGTTCTTCTTGCGCAATATGTTATCCGGGATTCCTATTTGTCCTATATCGTGTAACGGAGTGGCCAAATGGATGAGATTGATTTGCTCTTGAGGCAGACCCAATTCCTCGGCCACAATCGAGCAAAAATGACTGACGCGGAGTCCATGCATGCTGGTGGAGTTATCTCGATATTCACAGGCCCGGACCAATCGATGAATGATATCCATTCGGGATTCTTCAAGTTCACGGGTACGTTCCCGGACTCGATATTCCAATTCGATATTATTTTTACGGGCTTCATTGTGAAGCAGGCTCACTTCCAACATGTTTCTGACCCGGGTGAGCGCCTCGGTCATTTCAAAAGGTTTGGAAATAAAATCCTTGGCCCCGGACTCCAGAGCGAGAAGCCGGGTGGCATCGTCGCGCTGGGCTGTCAGAACTAAAATGGGCAGATAAGTTTCGGTTTCCACCTCTTTTAGTGCTTGCATGACTCCAAACCCGTCCAACTTCGGCATTTTCAAATCCAGAAGAATCAGGTCCGGGCGGATTTTTTTGTACGTTTCCACCGCTTTGAGAGAATCGGTGATGCTGGTGACATTTTTAAAGCCAGCTCCTTTCAGCACGCGCTCAAAAATCTTTACGTTGCCGGGTTCATCATCGATTATGAGAATTTTTCCGTCTTCGATTTTACTTTTCAACATTAGGGCTTTTGCCTCCCAGGGGAGAGTGAAGGAGCAATCAATGATTTAAAAGCTAACGTGAATTTTTAATTTACATTAACTTGCATGAGAATAGGATGTTATCTTAAAAATTTGCGCGGGTCAATGGGTTTTTTGCACACAATGGGTAAATCTAATTGGTTTGGAGGGAGAGATCCCAGTTTTTCAAGAACTAACCGGGCTAAAAATTTTTCGCAGAAATTGATAGGCAACGCGTGCAACACCCATGATGTTATTCTTGATATAGGCCTTGCGGTCAAACAGCTCATGATGGGTTTGAAGCAACAATTGCGGAATTTTCAGGTTTTCCGGGCATCGGGGCAGACAGTCGCCGCATTCGGTGCAATTAAAAGCAAAGGTGCCAGGAAACCAGTGGCCCTTGCCCTCCAGCATGTTGTAGCGGAATTTACCGTAATCCACCATGTCATAGGCTTTCAGCAGATTTCTGAAGCGGAGAATTTCCGGAATATTGATGTCTTCAGGGCAGGGCAGACATTGGTCGCAAAGGGTGCACAGGCCGGGAACAGAGCTTAATGAGGCGTCCATTGTGGTTTTAATTGTTGTATCTTCTTCGGAGAAATACGTTTCATCGTTCAATATCGCCAGGTTCTGAGGGAAATGTTCCGGCTCGTGCATGCCCATGCTCAGGGTGGTGACTGCAGGGTGGCTCAGGCAAAACCGGCCGCTGAATTGGATGGCCGTTAGCGGTTGCGTCGCCTGCTTGACCTTTTCCGAAGGTTTCCACAAGAGACCGCCTTTTTCATTGGGAGAAATGATAAAAACGCCAATATCCTTCTCGCCAGCCAACTGGACCGCTGGCAAATTGCGCTGAAAAAAGTAATAAAAGTGTAAATTGACGAAGCTGAACAAGTTGGTATTCAGCGCTTGCAGAATGATATCCAGTGGGCCGTGGGTGGAAAAACCGATATGACGAACCAGTCCTTGTTCCTTTAGCCGGTGGAGCGTTTCAACTGGCCCTCCGGTTCGTACAGCCGCTTGTAATCGTTCTTTATTATTGATGCCATGCCATCCGTAGAAATCCACGAAGTCCAGTTGCAGGCCCGTGAGCTGGCTCTCAACAAGTTCCTTGGTCTCGTCGGCGGTCATCGGCGCTCCCTTGGTCATCATCCTGTACTGGTCGCGGGGAACCGCTAATTCTTTGAGCGCTACACCGTAGAGATGCTCGCTCTTGCCATACCCATGCGCGGTCTCGATGTGGTTGATTCCCAACTGCAATGCCTGGCGTGTGGTTTCGAGACAATTCTTGATAGACTCCAGAGGCAGGCGGTCGCGGGGAGGCAGCCAGCCATGAGTGAAGCGCATGCCACCTAAGGTGATGACGGAAAGCATTTCATTGGTTTGGCCAAAGCGTCGGTATTCCATGAATTTTAATTTCCTGCCAGATGGGAGAACGTCTGATTTAATTTAAAGGCATCTCTAAAAATTGACTAAATGCTCCTAATCGTCAATTTAAGGAGATGGCTTTGTTTTAGTGGGACAGGCTTTCCAGCCTGTCCGCACGGGCTAGAAAGGCGGAATTAAATTCCGCACTTCCGCATAAACTTTAAGGTAGGTCGCCCGTGCCACTGATATATGAAATCCTTGTACAATGTTCAATTTCCTGTAATAAAATAATTTTTAGAGGTGCCCTTAAGATGTTGCTTGTTTACCACCGATTCAAGCAAAATCGACATGGGTACCGCTTTCGGCTCTGCGCCGGGATTTTATCGGGCACGGATTGATGTTGACAGAACCATCCCCGACAAGTAGGATTTTTAACTTGATACACCCATTATCGCTTGGGAGCCCTATTGATTTTCTATTGTTTGCTCGTTTATGTCTGACCCCGTTTATTTCAGCCTGTTTGCAGGCGTCCCGGATTGCCCGGTCACCATTTTCAATCAGGGCCAGTGGACCCTGGACAACCGTGTTGTTCTCGACACCTGTATTATAGGGAAGAGCCACCGGGTGATCAGCCGGGGGGGCGGCGTGGCGCTGACAGAATTCATCGCCTGTTCATCCGATGAAACGACGGACAAGCCTTTGGACCATTTCCCCTTGCAGGCCGGGGAAAATTATTGCAGAGAATATCAAGTGGGAAACATTCAGTATGCGGTGACGATCGAAATGGTCCCGCGGTTGTTCGAGGATATGGAGGGTTTTCTCTCCTCGCTGGGAGAGATTCCACCCATGGAAATATTGACGCACCGTTTTGAGGCCGCAAAACTCTCAAACTCGGCGCAACCTTTCACCGGGGTGGCGGTCGATCTGGCCGCGAACGGGTTTGTTACCATTCACACCTACCCGGAAGATGGGTTGTCCATCATCAGTAAAACCAATCTGTATGTTCACGCCGGGGCAACGCTATCATGATGAAACGACTGGTCGATATCGCCCGTGCCAATTTGAACGATTTCATGGGAAAGCGGACAGAGGAAAAAACTGTCTACAATCCGAACGAAACGCCTTTTAATTTTGATACGCGGGAAGCGTTTGAGTCAGCACCTGTGACCTCAGACCCGTTCATCCAATATTACGCGAATCTGGAAATCCAGCCGGGTTCTAACCGTACAGCGGTAAAGTCCGCCTGGAAACGATTGCTGAAAAAATATCATCCGGATCTGCACGATGCCGATCCTGAGAAAAGAAAAGTCGCCGGAGAATTGACCCTGCGGTTGACCGAAAGTTACCGACTATTAGACAAAGAACTGTCAAAACGTGGATGAGGAGTTAAGAATGGCCAATTTTGAAAACGTTAAAGAGTATTTGCTGGACATGGGGTTCACCATTGACCAGGAAGATGCCGCCGAAGAACTGGTGGTCGTGAATGATGAAGATCGAGGCGTCAAGCATCTGGTCATCGATTGCGAAGATCCGATCGTGATTTTAGAACAGGTGATTCTGCCGTTACCGAACGGAACCGCTGAAATCTACAAACGCTTATTGCAAATCAACCGCACTCTGGTCCACGGCGCTTTTGTTCTGGATGACAGCGGCAACACCCTCCTGTTTCGCGACACCCTGCAACTGGAAAACCTCGACCGCAACGAGCTGGAAGGTAGCATTGATGCTTTGAGTCTGGCGCTGGGAGAATATGGCGGAGAGTTGCTTGCGTTTGCCGCATCCAAATAAAACCGAATTCATCGATATAAATTGATATAAAAGGAGAGATTCAACATGGCAGGATTACTTTCCAGAATTTTCCGGATGGGCAAAGCCGAAGCTCATTCGCTGGTGGATCAGATTGAAGATCCTATCAAAATGACCGAGCAGGGCATCCGCGATCTGAAAAAAGATCTGACCATATCCATGCAGAGCCTGGCGCAAGTCAAAGGCATCGTCATCCGTATGCGCAACGACGCCGAGAACAAGAAAAAACTTGCGGCGGATTACGAGCATAAAGCGATGGCATTGTTACAGCAAGGGCAGGGCGGTTCTCTGGATTCCGCCGAGGCCGAACGTCTGGCCACGGAAGCGTTGTCGAGAAAAGAAACCGCCTCCAAAGAAGCCGTCCGGTTGCACACGGAAATGACGGCGCAGGAAGGGATGTCGAACCAACTGCAGAAAAATGTGGATAAATTGCGGTCCACCATCCAGCGTTATGAAAACGATCTGATCACCCTGAGAGCCCGTGCCAAAACCGCCGCCGCCACTAAAAAGCTGAACGCGCAAATCGCCCAGGTCGATGCGGGTGGAACCATTGCCATGCTGGAAAAAATGCGTTCCCGGGTGGAAGAGGATGAATCCCTGGCCAAGGCCTACGGAGAAATTGCGGACACCAGCACCAGCATCGATGATGAAATTAACAAGGCGCTCGATTCGGGGTCAAAACTGCCGGCGGTGTCCGACAGTCTGGCCGCTTTGAAAGCCAAAATGAATATCTCCTGACATGGCATTCGACTTTTTTAAAAAGAAAAAAGAGGAGCAACCTCAGCTGGAGGACCTGGTGCTCTCCAAACTCAAGCCCGGTTTCCTGGTGGACTACGATATGAAAACGTATCGGGTCACAGCCTGTAATCACTACGAGTGGGAAGAGGGCGGAGTGACCGATGAGTGGGAATTGCAGCTGGGGTCCGAATCCTGGTTCCTCGAACGCGGGGAAGAAGACGGCGAGGTCGCATGGTCTCTGAGCCAGAAAAAGCCCATCTTCAAGTTGGATGGCGACATTGCCGGGCACATCGTCGAACATGAAGACCCGCCGGAGGAAGTGGTGTTCGAGGGGGAAACGTTTTATGTCGAGACGGACGATATCGGCGAGTATTTTAAGGGCGATGCGGAGGAGGGAATGCCTTTTGTGGTGTGGGACTTCAGCGATGAAAAAAGTACGAAGTTTTTATCCATCGAGCAATGGGGTGAAACCAAATTCGACATGACCATCGGTTTTCCTGTGGAAGAGTACCAGTTCACCAACATCCTGCCTGGGGAGTGATTTTTTATATATCTTTGTGCTAGCTTTTAACTTCCAAGTAGCCCAAGTCTTCTAATTTTTTTATATCATCAGGGTCAACATAAACGATGGGTCCACCCCGTTCATATTTTTTTGTATTGAGATGTGGGATTTTTCTAATATCAAATGGTTTGTTTAGTTCGCAACAGTTTTTCCCTTCAATGATATACTTCCAACGCCTTCCCCAAATTCTCTCACTCAACCCTTCTCTATCTTCATAACAATTTACAAACTCCATTCGGTAGCGAATTGGCTTCTTGCCACAGTCCAAGGAGTCTATCGTCTGGGCAATTAGAATAATATCTCCAAAATTTAATTTTGCAGGCCTCACTTCAAGAGCATGTTTACAATTCGCCACAACTTTTGAAAGTGTCTCTTTAGATGTTCTAAAAATGACCATTTTGAATGTTTTCTTCTTTTAATGAAGAAGTGTTTATGGGCAAATATGAAGACTAAACCCTATTTCTACCGCAAAGACGCAAAGAACGCAAAGGGTTAAAGGCCAAGAACAATTCTTTCAACGCCATCTTTAAGAGCCGAGACATTGAAATTTACCAGCAGTCCAAGTTTACAACCTGTTAGTTTTAAATAGGTCAATACCTGAGCTTTGTGGACGGGTAAAATCTTTTCAACCGCTTTTAGTTCAACGACGACCTTATTATCTATCAGGAAATCGAGACGAAGATCGCAATCCATTAACACACCTTTATACTCAACTGGCTTGGACACTTCCTTTTGAAAAGGAATATTTTGCAAAGAAAATTCTCGTGCCAGGCAATTCTGGTAAACATTTTCCAATAATCCCGGCCCCAAGGATTTATGAACTTCAATACACGCGCCAATTATTTTGTTTGACCATTCATTTTCGTCCATCTTTGCGACCTTTGCGTCTTTGCGGTGAAAATTTTTTTCTTATTCTATCAAGTTATTCTGCCAACTTCCCGTCCCACTTGTGGCAAAACTTGACTTTGGGGCCGTCTGCCTCTAAAATCGTCCATCCGAATGAATCCTCAAGATATTAAAAAAATATACATTATCGCGATTTGTGGCACGGGCATGGCCTCGCTCGCCGGGCTCTTAAAGGAGTCGGGGTATGATGTGACAGGCTCCGATGCCAATATCTACCCACCCATGAGCACGCTACTGGCTGACCTCAACATTCCTGTCATGCCGGGTTTCAAGCACGAAAATATCAGCAAAGACATTGATCTTGTCATCGTCGGCAATGCGGTTTCCAAAACCAATGAAGAAGTGCAGGCGGTTTTGGAATTGGGCATTCCTTACACGTCGTTTCCCGATGCCCTGGCGCAGTTTTATCTGGAAGGTCGCAAGTCACTGGTAGTGACCGGGACGCATGGCAAAACCACGACCACGTCATTACTCAGCTGGGTATTGCATGCCTGCGGGAAAAAACCGGGATTCATGGTCGGCGGCTGGCTGAAAAACTTCGATCGCAATTACCGGGTCCCGGAGGGCGACTATTTTGTCACCGAGGGCGACGAGTACGACACCGCCTTTTTTGACAAGGGACCCAAGTTTCTGCATTACCGTCCGTTGGCCGCCATCCTCACGGGAATCGAGTTTGACCATGCCGATATTTACGACGACCTGGATCATTTCAAGTCTGCATTCCGAAAATTTGTAGAAATAATCGACCCTGCGGGCTTTTTACTGGTAAGATTTGCAGATGAAAATGTGACCGATGTATTGCAACAGGCTTCCTGCCCGGTGGAAACCTACGGGTTGACCGCTGGAGCGGACTGGTGCGCAGTCGACTACCATTTTGAAGCTGGCGTCGGTTGTTTCAGGCTTCGTCACAAGGGCGAAGGTGTTGGCGAGATTCGCTTGCCTATGGTCGGGCGCCACAATGTGGAAAACGCCGTGGCAGTAGCCGCGATGGCCGTAAAGTTGGGCCTTCCCGCCGATGACGTTTGCAAGTCGTTTTCGACTTTTAAGGGAATCAAAAGGCGGCAGGAAGTGGTCGGAGAAAAAAACGGTGTGGTGGTGATCGATGATTTTGCTCACCATCCCACCGCCATCGGATTGACCCTCGAAGGGGTGAAAGAGGCGTATCCGGGGTTGCGTATTTGGGCGGTTTTTGAGCCGCGCTCGGCGACCTCACGCAGAAATACCTTCCAGGAAATTTTTCCGCCGAGTTTTGCGAAGGCGGATGCAGTCATCATCGCCCGACCGTACGCGACCGATAAAATTCCGCCGAACGAGCGGTTGGACCCGGACCGGCTGGTTCAGGATATTGAGCGGGCAGGTGTTGCGGCGCATTTCATCCCGGACGTTGAGGATATTGTTGACTACATAGCAAAAAATAATCAGTCGAGGGATGTGGTGCTCATCATGTCATCCGGCGGGTTTTACGGAATTCATCAGAAACTGTTGGACCGTTTGTGAAATTTGGGAGCATCCCAAAAATCAATTTTAATTATTTGAGATTCTTTTAAAGATTGTGAATGTCTTGAGCTCATCTCAGGGAGTGCCAACCGATCAGCGGGTTAAAACCTACGGCCAGCTCAAGCTGGAGCTGATCCAGAATGGACTGTTCATTCCACCCGAAGTTTTGAAATCGCCCGATGTGGCTTGTGGGGTGTGTCCCGGTGCGCCGGGTGAGGAAGTGGCGTTGGCTCTGGCGGAAAATTTTATCGTTAAAACGTTCCTGAAAACGGAAGATCAGGCGCAGATAAAAATGAAAGTTCGGGATGGCGGTTTGTTTCTGAACTCTGGAGACGGGGGCGAAGAGGAGGTGGGGATCATTCCCTTACCGACGTTTCTCAAAGATTTGATGAAACAGAGAACGCCGCTGTCCGAGAACATTTGCCTGGACGGATATTGTCTGAACATTTTCCTACGCGCTGTTGATAAGGGAAAAAGTTTGAACATGTCGAAGGACTATATCATTTCCATTGTTCAGTCTGCCTTTGAGGAAGGGGCCGCGGACCTGGTTCAACTCAACATGGATTATTGCGACGACAAGGACCGGGGGTTTCAACTGCTGGCTCCTGTCGTGGATGCGATCAAAAAGCAATTCAAGACTTTTGTGGCTCTAAAAGGTTTTCCTCCCCAGGAAAAACGAACGATCGACCTGATGTATGCCGCAGGGTTCGATCTTTTGGATTTCCCTTTGGATGGGTTTGCCGGGGCTGAATCGCAGGAAGAACTGATACCGGCGCATCAGGTGCATGACGCGCTGGAATATGCAGTGGGAATTTTTCCTCAGGGAACGGTGTGGACGGAATTGATATTGGGGGCGGAACCTCTGGATCTGATCAAGAAAAAAATCGACCATTTGACAGAGCGGGGCATTGTTCCGCAGTTGAAATTGCTCACCACCAGCATTCATACCAGCAAGGATTACTGGCGGGTGAAGGAAGTGGCGCGGCATTTGCGGGAAGCGGCGGAGCGCGACCGGTTGAATTTGAAATGGTTGTATCCCAATTGCCGCTGTGTGAGCCCACTGGACACGCAATATTTCACGGAGGCGCCTAAGTCCGCGCAATTGGCGACCAAACCCATTTATCGGTCCCGACTGGGCAAAAAAGCCTCGGAAGGCTTTGCGGCCTTCCGCCGAAAACTACGCATCAAGAACATCAGCGATTCTTATGAATCGGCGGGGCTGTAGCTCCTACGCGGAGGGCGAGTTTGTTCACGCCGTGTAACGCTTCTTAGTTAGGTTCCAGCTGTCTTTCATCTAAACGCATTCTTGCCGGAAATGTGTTCTTCTCATCTTAGTCAGCGTCACTGGACCCTTGTTTTCTCCTGAAAATTGGGCTTTTCTCTAATCTTCTTTGTTAGGAATATAAGGCTCATCCGACTGAGAAATTCACGCTGGTCCAAGGTTGGGTATCGGTTGCAATGCGCATTATCCTTTGCTAGGCTTGAATGATGAAATCAATCAATGAAGAAATCCCTTTGGCGGTGAAAACACCCGTTGAGAAAATTCCTGAAGTCCCTCTCACCCGGCTTGAGACGTTGTGGATGCAGGTGGGGGGCACGCTGTGCAACCTGCAATGCACCCATTGCTTTATCAGTTGCGGTCCGCAGAATCACAGTCACGAGATGATGACCCTTCAGCAGGTGCAGAAAACTCTAGAAGAAGCGAAAGAGTTGGGCGTTCAGGATTATTACATCACCGGCGGCGAGGTGTTCATCAACCCGGAGATATTTGCAATCCTGGAAGCCATCCTTTCTTTTGGCCCACTGGATGTGCTCACCAACGGGACGTTGATCACTCCGGAAAAATCCGCGAAACTCAAAGATATTCAGAACCGCTCGAGCTTTCCTTTGCAGTTTCGCGTCAGCATGGAAAGTTTTGATGAAGAGGAAAATAACAAAATTCGCGGCAAAGGCACCTACCATCGGGCGGTGGAGGGAATCCGTAACCTTTCTGAAGCCGGATTCTCGCCCATTCTGACGATCACCCGCAGTTGGGAGGAGGAACAGGACGCGGCAATGGAAGGAAAGTTTCTGGAGTTTTTGCGTCGAAACAATGTGCCGAAACCCCGGATCAAGATTCTTCCCGGTTTTCTTTTAGGCCGACTGGCGGAAAATATCCGGCAGTACGATGGCGACGAGCACGTCACCGAAAAATGTTTTGAATCCTACGACATCACCAACCTGCAATGTTCTTCATCCCGCATGGCGACAGGCAAAGGCGTTTATGTCTGCCCCATTCTCGTGGAGCACGATGAAGCCCGAATGGGAGACACGCTGAAGGACACCCTGCGTCCGTTTCCCCTGACCCAATCCGCCTGCTATACTTGCCGCGTCACCGGCATGACCTGCAAATCCTGACTCCCTTACCAGGGAGGGGGAACAGATACGCATTCGATGGGTTCAAATCCACTCGCAGTTATTCTCATGGAAGTGACTGTTTGGCCATAAATTGCTATCGAATACAATGCTTTGGAGGGATCGTTTTAGGTTGAGTTGGCTTAAATAAGCTGATAGCATTTGCATTGTCACTCCAGATCATCATTCAACGGTTTGTTGTTAGCAAGAACCGCGTCACGATACAATCATCCTAACGGTTAAAGGAAATCATTCATGGCGTTGATGCATTCCACCATGGTGCCGCTTGGAGAGCCTGCCCACGCATTTTCCCTTCCCGGTGTGGATGGGAAGGAATACACTCTCGAAAGCTTTACGGATAAGCGCATTCTAGTCATTATTTTCATGTGCAACCATTGCCCGTATGTGAAAGCCGTTCTTTCCCGGCTGATCGACTTGCAAAATCAGATGGCGGACAGGGGCGTGCAACTGGTGGGCATCAATTCCAACGACGCCTCGCGCTACCCTGATGATTCTTTCGACAATATGAAAAAAATTGCCGAGGAAATGAAAATCCCTTTCCCTTACCTGTTCGATGCCACCCAGGAAATTGCCAGGGCCTACGATGCGGTTTGCACACCGGACATCTATGTTTATGGAGAGGAACGGACTTTGTTATATCGAGGGCGGATCGATGACAATTGGGAACGCCCGGAAAGAGTAGCGCAGAGGGATCTTAAAGACGCAATCGACGCGGCTCTTGCCGAAAATAAAATTTCAGAGGAGCAGATCCCGTCTATGGGATGTTCCATTAAATGGAAACAGAATTGAAAAGGAATCAATGAATACTGTAAAAAAATGGCTGTTCATTTTAACGGGTGCGGTGGTTGCCGGCTCATTGTTTGCCGATAAAATTCTGGTTTTTTATATTGATTGGCTCTGGTTTCAAAACCTTGGATTTGAATCGGTTTTATTAACCACCGTCGGCTCGCAAATGGGTTTGGGATTGCTGGTGGGACTTTCGTTTTTTGCGGTCACTTATTTATTCCTTCGCCATACCTTCAATAAAACCTCCCATCTTCCCGTATTGCTTTCCGATCAGATGAAAAGAGAGCTTCCGTTTTTGGATTTGATGGCCAACAATTTAAAACCCCTGATTCTCTTTGGTCCGTTAGTGATTGCCGCCATGACCGGGCTGGTGATGGCCCAGAAATGGGACACCTTTTTAATTTTTTTCAATAACGTTCCCTTTGGCAGGGTCGATCCGATCTTTGAAAGGGATTATTCCTTTTATTTGTTTGTCTTGCCATTTTGGGCCCTGTTCAAATCGATTTTATGGGAAGCTCTGATTGTTTCCGCTATTGGTGTGGGTTTGATTTTTTTCTTCAAGCGGTTTGTTTATCTTGGCCCATCAGGGGTGGTGATTCTTCCTGAAGCGCGCCGGACCCTCCTTTTGCTCATCGGTTATTTCTTTATATTATTGGCGGTTGATTTCTATTTTCAACGGTTTGGTCTGCTGACCGGAGGCAATGGCGTGTTGACGGGAATCGGTTTTTCCGATGATTACGGACGGCTTCCTCTTCTTGATATCATGTCTTTTGTGTCGGTCATAGGAGCCCTGATAAGCTTTCTAAGTATTTTTAAAGGCGGATTCAAGAAGGTCGTTTGGACCGCCGGCGGGTTGGCGATCCTTTTCTTTGGTGGAAATATTGTTCCGACCGTTCTGCAGAAATTGATCGTTGGCCCCAACGAACTGATAAAGGAAACCCCGTATATCGAACACACCATTGCCGGGTCGCTTGCGGGCTATGGTCTGGACCAAACGGAAACCAATGCCCTGGAGGGTTCGACCTCGCTCACCGCTGAAAGCATCAAAGCCAACTCTGCGACTATAGAAAATATACGGCTTTGGGATCAGGAGCCTCTTTTAGACACCCTGGGGCAGATCCAGGAAATTCGCACTTATTATCAATTTAACTCAGTGGACAACGACCGTTATTTGATCAACGGCAACTATCGGCAGACCCTGCTGTCGCCCAGGGAACTTCTATCCAGCAGTTTGCCCAACCGCACCTGGATCAACGAACATCTGACTTTTACGCACGGCTATGGAGTGTCTCTCAGCCCTGTGAACCAGGTGACTCCCGAAGGCCTGCCGGTTCTGTTTATTAAGGACATCCCTCCCCGGTCACAGGTGGATTTGACCATCACCCGCCCGGAAATTTATTTTGGCGAGCTTCCCAGTGACCATGTATTTGTCAATACGGGCACAAAGGAATTTGATTATCCCGAAGGAGAAAAGAACGTTTATAAAAATTACGAAGGCACTGGTGGGGTCCTTGTCGGTTCCTTCATCCGCAAGGTAATTCTGGCCGCCCGTTTCAAAACCATGAAAATGCTCTTCTCAGAAGATATAGAAAATGAAAGCCGAGTGTTGATGTACCGGAACATCACCGAGCGCGTACAAAAAGTGGCTCCCTTTCTCAGGTTGGATAATGACCCCTACATGGTTATATCTAATGGCGGTTTGCACTGGATTTATGATGCCTACACTGTGAGCGACCGGTTTCCCTATTCACAAATGATTCCGCGGTTTGGAAACTATGTGAGAAATTCCGTCAAAATCGTGATCGACGCCTACGAAGGCTCCATGAGTTTTTATATTTCCGACCCCAAAGACCCGATCATTCTTACTTATCAGCGCATCTTTCCCGAGCTGTTCAAGGATCTCAAGGAGATGCCTGAGGATTTGAGAAAACATATTCGTTATCCGTCGGATCTTTTTGCCATTCAAACGTTTATTTATGCCACCTACCATATGAAAACCCCGCAGATATTTTATAACAAGGAAGATCAGTGGGAGATTCCAGAGATCGATGGAAAGGTCATGCGCCCTTATTACACCATCATGAAACTGCCCTCCAAGAAAAAGGAAGAATACATTCTCATGCTTCCCTTCACTCCGCAGGGAAAGAGCAACCTTTCCGCCTGGATGGTGGCCCGCAGTGACGGCGAGAATTATGGCAAACTCGTGGCCTACACCTTCCCCAAACAGAAACTGGTTTATGGTCCCAGCCAAATCGTCGCCCGCATCAATCAGGAGGCGGAAATTTCCCGCCAGGTTTCACTGTGGGATCAACGCGGGTCCAGCGTCATTCAGGGAACCCTGCTGGTCATTCCCATTGAAGAAGCCTTGATCTATGTGCGCCCCTTGTATCTCAAGGCGGATGCTGGAAAAATCCCTGAATTGAAGCGAGTCATTGTTGGCTATGAGGACAGCATCGCCATGGAGAGAACTCTGGAGGAAGCTCTGCAAAAAATATTCGGCGGTCTTATGGGAAAGGAATCTAAAGAAGTGGAACGGATGGTGGGTGAGAAGCTGGAGTTTCCTGAAACTCAAAGTCCTGGCGATGAAAAAGTAGTGCTCCGGCAATCCGATTATATGAAAATTAAAACAATCTTTGACCGGGTGATGGCGTCACAAGGGGAACTGGATCAGACGCTGTCCAATTACAAAAAAGATCTTCAGTCTTTGGGGGAGATTTTGGGAGAAGCGGAGAAGAAAGAAATGCAAAAAAACCACGCCACAGAGACACAGGGAATCGGTTCGGAGTAATTCAGAGTCGTCTGGATTACTGTTGGGGGGCCATGAACAGGTTCAACTGTTCCAAATCGGGTTCATGGTCTTCAATCTTTACCGGATAATTTCCGTCGAAACAAGCGGTGCAGAAGTTTCCCTTTTGGTCCTTGAAAACGGACAGCATTTTTTCAATGCTTATATAGTGAACCGAATCGGCCTGCAGAAATTCTTTGATTCCTTTAAGATCATATTTAGATGCGAGTAACTCGTTTTTTGTGGGCGTGTCGATTCCATAAAAACAGGAAAACAGAATCGGCGGCGAGCTGATGCGGAGATGGACTTCCTTTGCCCCTGCATCGCGTATCATTTTTACGATTTTACGGCTTGTGGTTCCGCGTACGATCGAATCGTCTATAACCACCACGCGCTTGCCCTCAAGCACCGGCCGGACGGCGTTTAATTTTACTTTTACTCCAAAATGGCGGATCTGGGACTGGGGTTCGATGAATGTCCGTCCTACATAATGGTTGCGAATAAGGCCCATCTCGTAGGGAAGTCCGGATTCTTCGGCAAATCCCATAGCTGAAATCACGCCTGAATCGGGCACGGGAACAACAAGATCGGCATCCGCAGGCCATTCCTGGGCCAAAGCCCGGCCTATCTCTTTCCGGGTTTCATAAACGGATTTGTTGAACAGAAAACTGTCGGGCCTGGAAAAGTAAATATGCTCGAAGACGCATTGCCGGGTTGGCGCTTTTTGAAACGGAAAAAAAGATTGCAAGCCATCTTTATTGATGAGCAGCAATTCTCCGGGTTCTAACTCGCGGATGAATTCTCCTTCAATCAAATCAAAGGCGCAAGATTCCGAAGCGATGATGTAGGCCCCATCCAGTTTTCCGAGGCACAAAGGCCGAAAGCCCTGCGGGTCACGAGCGGCGATCATCTCATCTTCGGTCATTAAGAGGAGAGAATACGCTCCCTTCACTTCGTTCAGTGCGGTGGCGGCACGGTCGACAAAAGTATCTCCCTTGGCTTGAGCCATCAAATGCACGATGACTTCGCTATCGTTCGTGGACTGGAATATCGACCCCGAAGCGCCGAGTCTCCGGCGGATGGTCATGGCGTTCACCAGATTCCCGTTGTGGGCCAGAGATAACGATCCCTCGGAATAATTGATCAGGCAGGGTTGGGCGTTTGCCAGGGCACTATCACCGGCGGTGGAATAGCGGTTGTGTCCGATGGCCATATTACCGGTAAGTTTTTCCAGGCGGTTCCCTTGAAATACATCCGCTACCAGTCCCATCCCCACTTCCAGATGCAACTTTCCATCGCGACTGGAAACGATGCCCGCGCTTTCCTGGCCTCGATGTTGCAATGAGTAGAGTCCGAGGTAAACCAGGTTTGCGGCTTCTGGATGGCCAAAAACTCCGACCACTCCGCATTCATCATGAAACTTATCGAGCATAATTCCCCAGGGTGTTTTTCCAGATATTTTTCAAGGTCTGAATATCCTGACGAATATATTCAGTGCTATTTATATTGGCTGTGAAATGAGAGCCTCCCACTTCACCGATCACAGTAAACGGAACATCCTTTTTCTGCGCCATCTCTGCAATGGCCTGCCTGTTTTCTGCCGCGAAGGAGATGAGAATACGGGACTGGGATTCACCGAATAGCAGCGCATCTGTTCTGAGTGTGGAATCCAGATTCAATGTTGCGCCCAAAGCATTCTCGGGTCCGGTGATACAGGACTCGACAATGGCTACGGCCAATCCTCCTTCGGAACAATCGTGGGCTGAATGAACTAATTGCCCTTGAATCAATTGCAGGCAAACTTCCTGAACGGCTTTTTCCTGTTTTTTATCCAGATACGGGGGCTTCCCCTGACACAAATCGAAAGCCAGTTTGAGATATTCACTGCCCGCGATTTCCTCCAGAGTCAATCCCAACAGGCCGATCAGATCTCCTGAATTTTTAAACCACTGCGTGCAACGGTGTTCCAGATTGTCCAATAGCCCAACCACCGCGACGGTGGGCGTCGGGAAAATAGAAACGCCTTTGGTTTCATTATAAAGACTGACATTGCCGCTGACCACAGGAATATCAAAATACTTGCAGGCTTCGGCAATCCCCAGCACCGCCTGCTCAAACTGCCACATGATTTCGGGTTTTTCAGGGTTGCCAAAATTCAGACAATTCGTCAAGCCGATGGGGGTGGCTCCAGAACAGACCACGTTTCGGGAGCATTCGGCCACCGCAATTTGCGCTCCCATGAAGGGATCGAGATAACAGTAGCGGCTGTTGCAGTCTACGGAGAGCGCCACCGCTTTATGGGTATCGGGGATGCGCATGACGGCGGCATCGGACCCCGGCAAAACCAGCGTGTTGAGACGCACCATATGGTCATATTGCTCATAGACCCACTCCTTGCTGGCGATGTTGGGAGAGGCCAACAGTTTTTTGAGTGCTTCATCGCCGCGTGCGGGGGACGCAAGCTCGGTCAGATCCAGATGCTGGACCGCTTCCAGATACTGCGGTCTACTTTTGGGACGTTTAAGATCCAGAGCGCCCTCCACTACCGGTGAAATCGGCAGGTTGACGACTTCTTCTCCCTGATACTTGATGCGGACGTTAAGGGACTCCGTCACATGGCCGATGACGGCGCCATCGAGACCCCATTTCTTCAAAATTTGCAGTGTGTCTTCTTCATGACCTTTTTTGACCACGAACAACATGCGCTCCTGGGATTCAGACAGGAGAATTTCGTAAGCCGTCATTCCTTTTTCCCGAAGGGGAACCTGGGAAAGATCGAACTCGATACCGGTTCCAGAGTTGCCCGCCATTTCAAAGGAGGATGAGGTCAAGCCTGCCGCTCCCATGTCCTGAACGCCGATGACCCAGTCTTTTGTCATCAGTTCCAGGCAGGTTTCGATGAGAAGTTTTTCCGTAAACGGGTCTCCCACCTGCACGGTGGGGCGCTTTTCCTCGGTGGTTTCGTCGAATTCCGAGGAGGCCAGAAGACTGGCTCCGTGGATTCCGTCCCTGCCGGTTTTGGCCCCAACGTAGATCACCGGATTGCCCACGCCGCCGGCTTTGGCAAGAAAAATTTTATCTGATTTTACGAGCCCGAGGCAGAAGGCGTTGACGAGAATATTGCCGTTGTAGCAGGAGTCAAAATAGATTTCTCCGCCAACGGTGGGGACGCCGGTGCAGTTGCCATAACTGGAGATGCCGTCCACCACGCCGTTTAAAAGATAACGGGTGCGGGGGTCTTCAAGGTCGCCGAACCGGAGGGAGTTCAATAGAGCGATGGGACGCGCGCCCATAGTGAAGATATCGCGCATGATGCCGCCAACCCCGGTGGCCGCGCCCTGATGCGGCTCGATGAAAGAGGGGTGGTTGTGACTTTCTATTTTGAACACGACTGCCAACCCATCGCCAATATCAATGACTCCTGCATTTTCCCCAGGTCCCTGCAAGACGCGCGGGCCCTTGGTGGGCAGGTTTTTTAGATAAGGCCGTGAACTTTTGTAACTGCAATGCTCGCTCCACATGACCGAAAAAATTCCAAGCTCGGTGAAATTGGGAGCCCGCCCCAATAGATCGAGAATCCGTTGGTATTCCTGAATGGTCAATCCATGTTGTTTGACTATTTCCGGGGTGATTTCAGGTGTGGGTTGGGGGTTTTGTGATTGTGGCACGGGTTCGGTCAGAGTGATTGGATGAGTGATTTAAAAATGAGTTGGCCGTCCCTGTTGGGCCAGAGCGGATCGGCGCAGCGTTCGGGATGAGGCATCATTCCCAGTACATTTTTTTCTTTATTAGCGACCCCGGCAATACTTTCGATGGAGCCGTTGGGGTTCGATGCGTCAGAGACCTTTCCTTCGGCATTGCAGTACCTGAGAATAATTTGGCCATTTTTTGTCATTTCTTTTATAGTTTCCGGCGGCGCGAAATAATTGCCATCTTGGTGGGCGATGGGAATTTTCAAAACCGGTTGGTTTTTACAGAGACTTGTAAAAGGCGTGTCTGCTGTTTCCACGCGAGTGGATACGGTTTTGCAGATAAATTTTCGCGATCGGTTTTGAATGAGCGCTCCGGGAAGCAGACCCGATTCGACAAGAATCTGGAATCCGTTGCAAATCCCTAAAACCCGGCCTCCCTTGTTCGCATAGTGGATCACGGCTTTCATGACCGGGGAAAATTTGGCGATAGCCCCTGCTCTGAGATAATCCCCATAAGAAAAACCACCGGGAAGAACGATGAAATCATAATCATCGAGAGCGGCATCATCTTTATGCCATATCCACCGGGTATCGATCTCAAAAATGTGTTTGAGGATATGATAACAATCGTGGTCGCAATTGGACCCTGGAAAAACAACAACGCCGCACTTCATAGAGTTTTTTCAGACAAGAAAATCATTATTCCGTAGGGGACAGCGTGATCTGGTAGGATTCGATTACGGTATTGGCCAATAGTTTTTCGCACATTTCCTGGACCCGGACCTGAGCCTCATCTTCAGAAAGGCCTTCCATCTGGACTTCCATGTATTTGCCCACAGTCACCTGCTTGACTTCACTATAGCCAAGGCCGGTGAGAGCATGATGAACGGCCTGACCCTGCGTGTCGAGGACACCTTTTTTGTATGTAACGTGAATTTTTGCGAGCATGATGGGGAGAGATTAACATAGAACCTGTAAAAATCCATAGCGGATTTGTGATAAGAAATGCATTCAAGGCGCAGGTTTTGACTGCCAGTGTTTTTTATGTTAAATGGTAGTGAGTTGAGGCTCCTCTGAGGGCCTCGTTTCCTTCCTCGAATAAGTTTCCCCCGTCGAACCGGATGAACCTAAAAATGCCCATCAGCCTGAATTCGGGGTCCGAACGAAAAAATCGATGGGTGGTTTTTTTTTTCTATCCATTTACCTGTTTACAGGCCAGGGGTCCATTCAATCGGCGGATGGAAAAATCATGTACCTTCTCACCCAGAGCATGGTGGAAAACCACAGCCTGAGTTTCACCGAGCGGGTCAGCCAGGGCGATCTGGAAGGGGCAAAATTCTCCAAATACGGAATTGGCATGAGTGTGCTGGCGGTGCCGTTTTATATTACCGGAAAAGCCCTGTCTGCAGTGCTTCCTGTTGAGCCGTCTTACGCCACTCTATTTTGCGTGAGCATGGTCAATGCATTCATCAGCGCTCTGACTTGCCTGCTCATTTACCGTTTGGGACGTGAGCGGTTTGGTTTTTTCCATCGAACGTCCGTCCTGCTGGCGATTGGCTATGGGTTGTCCACCATCGCCTGGTTTTACTCCGAGGATTTTATGAGCGAACCGGCCACTTCGCTGTTTCTGCTGGCCGCCGTATTTTCAGTGACGGGAAGTGATGCAGGCCAAAAAAAGCGCAACCTGCTGTGGGCGGGAGTTTTTATAGGCCTGGCCCTGACCTGTCGGTTGGCCACGTTGGTTACGGTTCCGGGTTTTCTGCTTTATATGATTCTAAACAGAGAAAACGCTCCCGCCTGGAAGATCAGAAGCCTTATTATGAATACTGCTAGGTTTCTGATTCCCGTCGCCTGCTTTATCTGTCTGATCTTTTTATACAATTACGTTCGTTTCCAGAATATTTTTGAAACAGGGTACGAAAAAGGCTTTGGAACTGAGGGATGGACCGGGTTGCTCGGCATTCTTTTTTCCCCCGGTAAATCGGTTTTTTTATATAATCCCCTCCTCATAGTCGGCTGCCTGGCGCTTCCGGCGTTTATTAAAACCAAAAGCAAAATGGCCTGGCTTTTTGGATGGATCGTTGGGGTCCACCTTGTTCTTTTTTCTTTCTGGCACAGCTGGTATGGCGGCTCGGGCTGGCGGCCCCGGTTGATGCTGGTGGCGCTGCCTTATTTGATTTTGCCCGTGGGTTTTCTATTGCAGCGAGCCAAAGGTAAGGCAGGAATCATCGCTGTCATGATTGTGGGGATTTGCATTCAGGTCCCTTCGGTGACGGTCAATATTTCCCGCTACTATTACGATTTGCGCCAACAGTATCAGGATCAGGCCCACGACATGCTGTTGTACTCCCCGGCGCACTCGCCGCTCATCGGTCAGGTTCAGCAGGTGGCCAAAGTTTTTGCGCGCCTGAATGACAAGGCGTTCATGGACCGACTGGTGACCCAGGCTCAGGCCGGTAAAAAATTTTTGGGGACTTCTGATGCAGAAGTTCTTGAAAAAGGACTCGCTGTCAATGCGCCTAATTTCTGGTGGGTATTCATGATTTTGTTCGGTTATCCTGCCTACCTCACTTTTGTCCCGGCCATTGTTCTCTTGTCCACCAGCCTGTTTTGCGGGTATAAATTATATAAAACTCAAGAAGATAGAATTTAGAATATGCGGCAGATAATTTTTGCCAAAACATTTGGCGGTTAACCTCAACGAATAAAAAATTTGCTATGAAAAATAGATGGAATGATAAAGATGCCGAAGCGGCGATAAAAACCTATAACGATGTTTCAGAGGACCTGGCGCTTCGCGTGTATACCTCGCGGTTGATCGGAGCCGACCCGGCCCTGGTCATTCACGGCGGCGGCAACACGTCCGTCAAGTCCACGGCCAAGACCCGAGTCGGGGAAGAAGTCCCCGTGCTTTACGTCAAGGGCAGTGGCTGGGACCTCGATACCCTGCAACCGCCCGGCCTGCCGGGAGTCAAGCTCGACCCTCTTCTCAAACTGAGGCAACTGGACCGTCTCAGCGATGAAGACATGGTCAACGAACAGCGGATCAACCTGCTGGACGCGTCTTCGCCCAACCCATCGGTGGAAACGTTGTTGCATGCCTTTCTGCCGCACAAATTCATCGACCATTCCCACGCCGACGCCAGTCTGGTGATCGCCAACCAGCCAAACGCGGAAGCAATGTGCCGGGAGATTTTTGGCGATACGTTTGGACTGGTTTCCTACATCATGCCGGGATTCCTGTTGGCCAAGGCCGCCGCTGAAGCTTATGAGAAAAATCCCGACGTCAAGGGGCTGGTGCTGATCAATCACGGCCTGTTCACTTTTGGAGAAACAGCAAAAGAAAGCTACGATCGCCACATCGAAGCGGTCACTCTTGCCGAAAAATTCATCGCCGGAAAAAAGCAAAAAACTCTATCGCCAATCAATGGTTCGAAGTCCAGCCTGAGGAAGGAAGAACTTCTCGTTAAAATCGCTCCTGTATTGCGCGGATTGTATGCCGAGAAGACGGGTGTTGCGTGGACGGTCCATCACCGCGAAGATGCTTTTGCATACGAGTTTGCTGGCAGTGCGGAGTGTTCCACCTGGTCGCAGATCGGCACCGCCACCCCTGACCACGTCATCCGCACCAAACAAAAACCGTTGTTGTTGAACCTTATAAACTTGGACGATGCCGATGCCCTGTGGGAAGAAGTGTCCCGGGCCCTGGAGCAGTACAGCGAAAACTATCACGATTATTTTCGAACCAACAGCCAGGCTAAAGGAGTGGAGAAAAAAGAACTCGATCCGCTTCCCCGCGTCATCCTGCTTAATGGCGTGGGGCTCATCACCATCGGCAAGACCACCAAGGAAACCGGGATCGCGGCGGATATCTACCAGCACACCCTGGGCATCATTCACCAGGCGTTCTCCATTGGAGAGTATCAACCGATCCAGGATGACGATCTGTTCGACATGGAATACTGGTCGCTGGAGCAGGCGAAATTAGGGAAAAGCCAACCCAAAAAACTGGAGGGCAAAATCGTCGCGGTGTCCGGCGCGGCGTCCGGCATCGGTTTGGCTACCGCCCGGTTGTTTGCAGAACACGGCGCCAATTTGTTTCTGATCGACCGGGATGACGGAAAACTGACAGCGGCCAAAGACGCTCTGCAAAAAGATTTAAAAGCCAGCGTTGTCACCTGTGCATTGGATGTGACCGACGGCAATGCGATCCGGGGAGCCTTCGGTCATCTGGTGCGTGAGTTTGGCGGGCTGGATATTCTCATCTCAAATGCCGGCAACGCGGTTCAGGGAAGAATAGGGGATGTCGATCCCGCCGCTTTAAGAGCCAGTTTCGATCTCAATTTTTTCGCGCATCAGGCACTGGCTTCCCAGGCGGTGAAACTGTTTCTTGAACAACGGACGGGAGGCGTACTTTTATTCAACGCTTCCAAGGCGGCGTTCAATCCCGGTAAAAATTTCGGCCCCTACGCATTACCGAAAGCCGCCGTCGTCGCGCTCACCAAACAATACGCCCTCGATTACGGCAAAGAGGGAGTCCGCGCCAATGCGGTGAATGCCGACCGGGTGCGGACGGGGCTGTTCACCGGTGATGTCATCAAGGAACGCGCGGCGGCACGCGGCTTGACGGCGGACGATTACTTCAAAAACAATCTCTTGGAGAAGGAAGTTTACGACACCGACGTGGCGCAGGGTTTTCTCGATCTCGCGCTGGCTGAAAAAACCACCGGCAGCGTCATCACCATCGACGGCGGCAACATCGCCGCCAGCCCGAGGTGAACTCCCGTGACGGAGCGCGGCAAAAAAGGGCCGGCGAAAAAGCCGGACACAGAAGACGAAACGCTGTGGCGTTCCGCCATGCAGGATGTGAAGCTCCTGAAAAAAAATGTGGACCCGGAGGAAACCGGAAAACCCGCCGCTGAGGTTGCCGGTGAGCCTGAAGAAGCAGAGACAAAGACCCAACCTTCCAAAAACCCGGAGTCAGCAAAGGAGCCGCCGCCTGCAGCCGGCATCGACCGGCGCACCGGGGAAAAACTGCGTCAGGGAAAGATTCCTATCGAAAGTCGCCTCGACCTGCACGGCCACACCCAGGCCCAGGCGCACAACGAGCTGATTCAGTTCATTGAAAAGGGATTCGCGCAGGGGCAACGTTGTCTGCTGGTGATCACGGGAAAAGGCAGTGGCGGGGGAAGAGAAGGCGGGTTTGAGTCCAAAACCGGAGTGCTGAGAGGAGAGGTCCCGCGCTGGCTTGCCGAGCGGCCGCTTGCGGGAAAGGTGATCACGTTCACTCAGGCGCAACCCAAACACGGCGGCGAGGGGGCGCTGTACGTTTATCTGCGGCGGAAAAAGAAGAGAAATATAGGTTAGGGAAAGACGGGAACTACTCCCACTCAATGGTGGCGGGGGGTTTGGAGCTGATGTCGTAGACGACGCGGTTGACGCCTTGTACTTCGTTGATGATGCGGTTGGAGAGTTTGCCCAAAAGGTCGTAAGGCAGATGCACCCAGTCCGCCGTCATGCCGTCACTGCTGGACACCGCGCGGATGGCGATGACGTTTTCGTAGGTCCTGGAATCGCCCATGACGCCGACGGTTTTGATCGGCAGAAGCACCGCGAATGCCTGCCAGATGCTGTCGTACAATCCCGCCGCTTTTATTTCCTGGATGATGATTTTGTCCGCCGCTCTAAGGATGGTCAGTCGTTCTCCGGTGATTTCCCCTAAAATGCGGATGGCGAGGCCGGGGCCGGGAAAAGGTTGCCGTCCGATAATTTCTTCGGGAATTCCCAGTTCTCTCCCCATGACGCGGACTTCATCCTTGAACAGTTCGCGCAGCGGCTCCAGAAGTTTGAGATCCATTTTTTCCGGCAGGCCACCGACGTTGTGATGGGTCTTGATCACGGCGGACGGCCCCTTGAAGGAAACCGATTCGATGACGTCGGGGTACAGGGTGCCCTGAGCCAAAAACTTGAAATTCCCCACCCGTTTGGCTTCTTTTTCGAACACTTCGATAAAGACATTGCCGATGATCTTTCTTTTTTCTTCCGGGTCGGTCACGTTTTCGAGACGCAACAAAAATTGGTCGGAGGCGTCGATCACGTCCAGGTTGATGTTGAAATTGTCGCGGAAGGTTTTTTCTACTTTTTCCCGTTCTTCCGAACGCAGGAGCCCGTTGTCGATAAAAATACAGGTCAGGTTGTCACCGATGGCCTTATGCACCAGGATGGCCACCACCGAGGAATCGACCCCTCCACTGAGAGCGCAAAGAACTTTGGATTTGCCGACTTTCTTTTTAACCTCGTTGATGGAATATTCCGCCAGCGATTCTATTTTCCAATTGGCTTTGCAGCGGCATATTTTAAACAGGAAGTTCTGCAGAATTTTTTTGCCTTCCGCCGTGTGAACGACTTCAGGATGAAATTGCAGGCCGTAAATTTTGTCGATGCGATTTTCGATCGCGGCGATGGGGGAGTTGGTGGTGAAAGCGGTAGCCGTGAACCCTGGCGGGGGTTTGGATATTTTGTCGCCGTGGCTCATCCACACGGTGGAATTATTTTTGACGTCTGCGAACAGGTGGGAGAATTCACGGATCATCAACTCCGCGCGTCCGTATTCCCGGTGCTCGGAAGGAGCGACTTTGCCGTTGAGCGTGTGGGTGATCAACTGCATTCCATAGCAGACTCCCAGTATGGGAATCCCCGCCTGAAAAAGCCCGCGATCGCAATGCGGCGCGCCTTCAGCCAGGACGCTGGCCGGTCCTCCTGACAGGATGATTCCCTTGGGCTTGAAGTCCAGAATTTCTTTCAGGGACCAGGTGCAGGGGTGAATTTCGCAATAGACCTGGCATTCCCGCACTTTGCGGGCAATGTTCTGGGTGTACTGGGAACCGTAATCCAGGATGAGGATTTTCTGTTCATGCAGTTTATCAGTTGTCATGTTTCAGAAGACTCGGCTAAGGGTAACGAAATTTCGGGCTTGAATCTATTTGGAGTTTATTAACTATTCGATATGATAATTGGGCGCTTCTTTGGTCACGATCACGTCGTGAACATGGCTTTCCCGCAAACCGGAAGGAGTGATGCGGATGAAAGAGGATTTGTCGCGCATCTCTGCAATATCCTTGCATCCGCAATAACCCATCGCGGCGCGCAGCCCGCCGAGCAACTGGTGAACGGTGAATGACAGAACCCCCCGGTAGGGGATTCTCGCTTCCACGCCTTCCGGCACCAACTTGCTTTCCGACAATTCCCGGTCCTGAAAATAACGCTCGCTGGACCCCTTGGACATGGCGCCCAGAGACCCCATCCCCCGGTATTCCTTGTAGCTGCGTCCCTGATAGAGAATTTTTTCTCCTGGGCTTTCTTCGGTGCCTGCGAACAGCGAGCCGATCATGACCGAATGGGCTCCTGCGGCAATGGCTTTGGAAATATCTCCAGAGAATTTGATGCCGCCGTCGGAAATAACGGGAATGCCATGTTTCGCCGCCGCTTTCACACACTCGGCGATGGCGGTGATTTGCGGCACGCCGACTCCGGTGACGATGCGCGTCGTGCAGATTGACCCTGGCCCCACGCCGACCTTGACCGCATCGGCCCCGGCCTTTATTAAGGCCAGCGTTCCTTCGGCGGTGGCGACGTTGCCGCCGATTACCTGCAAATCGGGGAAATTTTTCTTGATGTCGCGTATCGTCTGCAGAACTTTTTCCGAATGCCCGTGGGCGCTGTCGATCACCAGAACATCCAGCCCGACCTTGATCAGTGTTTCTATGTGGTCCATCGGGCTTTTGGCGACGCCCAAAGCCGCACCCGCCAGCAGACGGCCCTTGGCATCCTTGGCGGCGCGGGGGTATTGCCCGGCCTTTTCGATATCCTTGATGGTGATCAGGCCTTTAAGATTTCCTTCGTCATTGACCACTAACAATTTTTCGATGCGGTTGTCATGCAGGAGCTGTTTGGATTTTTCCAGAGGCGTGCCTTCCGGGATGGTCACCAGATTGTCCTTGGTCATCAGAGAGCGGATGGATTTCTCCATATCGGTCTCAAACCGTAAGTCCCGGTTGGTCAGAATGCCGACCAGCTTTTTGCCCTGGGTGATGGGAATGCCGGAGATGTTGTACTTTTCCATCACATCCAGCGCCTCGTGGATCTTCTGGTCCGGCTGCATGGTGATGGGGTCGGGAATCATGACGCTGACCGAGCGCTTGACCTTTTCCACCATCTTGCGTTGCTTGACCGGAGACAGGTTGCGGTGGATGATGCCGATGCCGCCCTCCTGTGCCAGAGCGATGGCGAGGCTGGCCTCGGTGACCGTATCCATCGGCGAACTGATCAACGGGCAGTTCAGCCGGATTTTCTGCGTCAACAGAGTGGAAACATCCACCTCGTTAGGCAACACCGTGGAATGCCCCGGTAGCAGCAGAACATCATCAAAAGTGAGGTAAGTTTTTATTTTATCTGGGTCCAGCATAAAGTTTTATTGGAAGTTAAAAGGGCTAGAGATGGTTTTATATCATATACATTGGGTGAATGAGACAATATATCACGTCCGAAAAGTGGAATTCACGCAATAATTGCGAAAAAGCGCTTTAGCCCCGGCAACAGGCGGGAAATGGACAGGATGGAGGGAAAAAAAGCCAAGACTTTTTCACCGCAAAGGCGCAGAGGACGCAAAGAAACCACAGATAAACACAGATGGGAAAAATAAAAAGGCAGTAGCACAGGCTGGAAAGCCTGTGCCCCATTTTTAAAGGGGACTGGGGAGATTTAGTTCAATAATCCCTCTCCCTCATGGGAGAGAAGGCGTTTCCTCCTCTCCTCCAAGGGAGGAGAGGATTGAGGTGAGGAGGGATTTCTCGATCTGCGGCCTCCCTGAGCTTGTTATATTTCACCATTGCCTTCATACCCCGAAGGGGTATGTGATATTCCCTCCTTTGCCTTCATGCCCCGCAGGGGTACTTCACAGAAGGGGGAGCAATTTCCCCCCTTTATTAAAGGGGGTCAGGGGGATTTTCTTTTCATCTTGTCAGTCCTGTCCAAGGGGTTTGGGTTTCTTTGCGTCCTTTGCGTCTTTGCGGTGAAAGCCCATATTTAAAGATACGATTTTTCAATCCTTTTGTAATTTCTTGTGAAAAAATTTACACAATCAGGGCCTTACTTATCAATCTTGTGCTACGCTATTAGGCATGAAACTCACACAAAAAATCACTCCCGCAGTTCTCGCTTTCATCCTATTACTGACGTGGCCGCTTTGGGCGTTTGCTGTGGAACCGATGCACCCCCTGTTCGCTCCCGGTGAAACCACCGAGTGGATGGGCACGTATTATAAAGGCAAGAAGCTCGGCTTCACCTTTGCCAAAATGCGCGTCACCGAAGATGAGATCACGGTGGACTCCAAAGTTTTCTTTCGCTTGCAGGCGGGCGGTGCGGATCAGACCACGACCTTTTCCCAGAACACTCACCTGACCCCCGATTTGCGTTTGAAGGATTTTTCTCTGGTGCAGATGATCATGGGAAGCCGGCAGGAAGTGGAGGCGCGACGGGAAAATGAAAAACTCGTTTACCGCATCAAGGGATTGGGTTTTGACAAGACCAAGTCCATCGCGTTTTCTCCAGCCACGGCGCCCTCCGCGACGTTTTTGCTGAATATCGTTCGCGATGGGCTGACAGTCGGCAAAAAGGGCAAGATCCCCATCTTCATGGAACCGTTCCAGATGCTGATGGATGTGGAATACAACATCCTGCGTAAGGAGCCGTTTGTGTATGAGGGCAAGCCGGTGGACACGTTTGTGATTTTCCACCGGGTGGCGGGGATGGAATCGACCCTGTGGGTGGCCGAAAGTGGCAGTGTGATGCAGGAAGTGACGACGCAAGGGTTTGAATCGCGCAAGGAGCCGGAACACATTGCCATAGACCTCGGCGACGAGGCGATGACGGTCAGCAGTCTGATTACATTAAGTTTGGTGAAACCGGGCAAGAATATTTCCCAACCGGGCAAAAAGCGGCAAATGCAAATGAAGCTGTCGAAAATGCGTTCGTCCGATTTGATCCCCCAGGACCATCGGCAGAAGGTGATGCAGTCGGAAAAGGCGGAGGACGGGACCTACGCTTCGGTGCTGTTGATAAATGCCGAGCCTCAGAAAGTGAAGCAAGCTGTTGTGCGCCCGGTTGCGGCATTTGCTCAGCCGGAGTATCTGGAAGACTCGGCGGAAGTGCAATCCAAACATCCCCTGATCCGGTCTCTGGCGAAAGAGCTGGTGGGCGACACGACTGACGCCTGGGAAGCCTCGCGCAAGATCAATCAATGGGTGTTCAATAATTTGGAAAAAGTGCTGGTTGATTCCGCCAGCGCCCTCAATGCGCTTAAAACGCGAAAAGGCGAATGCCAGTCGCACACCTACTTGTTCACCGCTCTGGCGCGGGCGGCGGGTATTCCGACGAAAATCGTCAACGGCCTGGTATATTCCCCAACCTACCAGGGGTTCCTTTATCACGCCTGGCCGGAAGTGTTTGTCGGCGAATGGCGGGCGCTCGACCCTACGTTTGGACAGGATGTGGTGGACGCCACCCACATCAAACTTTCCGAAGGGCAAAAGGACGATCAGTTCAAGCTGATGGAGTTTGTCGGCAAGGTGCAGATTGAATTGATTGAAAATTAAGATTTTGTAAGTCTGCGATGGGTATTTTCTCCCTCCTAAATCCCCCTTCTTTTGAGCGTTTCTCCTCTGGATTCGACAGAAAAAATTGCTGAAATTAATTTTCGCCTTATATTCGCTTACCGCTAAGATATAATTTTTTTTGGGTCAGACCCTTTTAGATATTGGGATTCCGAACTTTATCAAAATTCAGCGAGAAAATTATATTGACCTACCCCAATATGTTGTATATAGTCACCGTCATGAGCACTAAATACAGTGCTTTTCGTTTAAAAAACAAACACCTAAGAGCTAATGTCTTTTCCCGCCAAAGGGAACCCGGTGGACCTTTCTTTTTTTTTCAATAGTCCTGCATTATCTCTGTAAGTAACTCATAATTTCTGAACGCTAGATATCTAGCACCTATATTTTCCGGAGAGTCATTTTATGGTTGATGTTGAACGATTTTGTGAAATATGTGGAGAATTGAAAATCACAGTCTCAAGGCAATTGGTTTTTGTCGAAGGAGTAGGCGTATTAAAAAATGTCTGCATAGGCTGTGAGGAAATGATGAAAGCTGGTTCTGACGATAATTTGCTTGAAGACGAGTGATTTTCTCTCCACAATGAATTGGGCGAGGCTATATAGCCTCGCCTTTTTTATTTTGTTAACCCGTTTACTTTTTCAAAGGTGAGAAGTTACCTCTGTCCCTAAAAAATGTCCTCAAATTCATAAGATCTGGTTTCCCCCTCCACATCCTTAGCCACCTTGGCAACATTTGCAATAACCATACAAGCGTTTCCTAGGCTCCTCCCTATAGCTCACCTTCTTTCTGAACGTAGATATCTAACCTTATTTTTGAATTTCCCCGCAATCCCAACTTACTGACACAAAATTTTAGAATCCAAACTTAGGACACTAGAGCAAGAGCTAAATCTAGCGGTTTTTCTGAAGACAGTTTTCGCTGAACCCTTTTAGATATTGGAGCTCCGAAAAAAGGCTGGGGAAATCATCAAAATTTTATTGACCATACCACAATATATTGTATTATAGGCGTCTAGTTAGCACTAGATATAGTATTTTCTGCTTAAAAAACAAATACCTGCAAGGTATTGCGCAATTCTTTAAAGTGAGCGAGTTGGTTCTTTCCTTTTTTTTCAATACGCCTCATATTGTTTTATGAAGAATTAGCCGTGTATTTTAAGAAAGCCAAAATTCCTTAATAATAAATACCTACTAATTTATATTTTCCGGAGAGTCATTTTATGCGAATCAACCGTGTTTTTTCTAAAGATAACCAGGGGCCATACCAGGGGATCGATTTTACCGAAAGGACCTCCCGAATCAACAATGCGGATGGTTCGGTTGTTTCCGAGATCAAACATGTGATGGTGCCGGATTTCTGGTCCCAGGTGGCTGTTGATATCATGGCGCAGAAATATTTCCGCAAGGCCGGGGTCCCGGCGCGGTTAAAAAAGAAATATGAAAGCGGCGTTCCGGAATGGTTGTGTCCGTCCGAGCCCGATATGGAAGCGTTAGATCAATTGGCGGACTCCCAAAGGATTGCGCGGGAGACCGATTCGCGTCAGGTGTTTCATCGCCTGGCGGGTTGCTGGACCTACTGGGGATGGAAGAATAAATGCTTCCAAAGCGAAGAGGATGCCCGAAGTTATTACGATGAAATGTGTTTCATGCTGGCCCGGCAATACGCCGCTCCCAACTCGCCGCAATGGTTCAACACCGGTCTGCATTGGGCTTACGGTCTGGGCGGTCCCGCTCAGGGGCATTATTTCTACAACCCGGAATCGGGTGAACTGGAAAAATCCAGAAACGCCTATGAACACCCGCAGCCCCACGCCTGTTTTATCCTGTCCGTTAAAGACGACCTTGTAGGTGACGGCGGCATCATGGATTTGTGGCGGCAGGAGGCCCGGTTATTCAAGTACGGTTCCGGAACCGGAAGCAATTTTTCCACGCTTAGGGGTTCGGGCGAGTCGCTGTCCGGCGGCGGGAAATCTTCCGGGTTGATGAGTTTTCTCAAGATCGGGGACCGGGCCGCAGGCGCAATAAAATCCGGTGGAACCACGAGGCGAGCGGCAAAAATGGTCACGCTCGACATCGATCATCCCGACATTGAGGAATTCATTGGCTGGAAAGTTCGCGAGGAGGGCAAGGTCGCCGCGTTAGCCACCGGGAGCCGCATCTGTCGGCGCATGCTGAAAAGTGTCCTCAAAGCGTGCTGGGCGCCGGAAGGCAATGATGATTCCCGCTTCGATATCAAAAAGAACAAAGAATTAAAGAAGGCCGTATGGAAATCCATCGAGGCATGTGTTCCTGAGAACTACATCTACCGCGTCATCCAGCTCGCCCAGCAGGGAGCCAAGGATATGGAGTTTGAGGAGTACGACACCTGCTGGAATTCGGAAGGGTATACCACTGTTTCGGGGCAAAACTCCAACAACTCGGTCCGCCTCAGCAACGAATTCATGCGGGCGGTGGAGTGTGGCGGGGACTGGAACCTCATCCGTCGTACCGATGGGTTGATAGCTAAAACCCTGGAAGCGGGGGAGCTTTGGGACCAAGTTAATGAAGCGTCCTGGGCGAGCGCCGACCCGGGACTGCAGTTTGATTCCACCATCAATGAGTGGCACACCTGCCCGGAGGGTGGTCGCATTCGGGCGTCCAACCCCTGCTCGGAGTATATGTTTCTCGATGACACCGCCTGCAACCTGGCGTCCATCAATTTGATCCGCTTTCATAACGAGGCGCAGGGCCTGTTTGAAGTTGAAAATTACCGGCATGCCTGTCGTCTCTGGACATTGACTCTGGAAATTTCCGTCATGATGGCCCAATTCCCCAACGCGAGTATTGCCAAGAAGAGCTATGAATATCGCACGCTTGGCTTGGGGTACGCCAACCTGGGCGCTTTGCTCATGGTGCTGGGGATACCCTATGATTCTGAAAAAGGCAGGGCGATTGCCGGCGCTATATCGGCGCTGACCACCGGAGCCGCTTATGCCATGTCCGCTGAAATGGCACAGGAACTGGGACCGTTCCAGGAATACAAAAACAACAAGAAACACATGTTGCGGGTGTTACGCAATCATCGTCGGGCGATTCAAAACAGCGAGGTGCACGAATACGAGGGGCTGACGATTTATCCGCAGGGCGTTTCCAGCGAATTTTGTCCGGCCTATCTGCAAAGGGCCGCGGTGAAGGAATGGGCCGATGCCCTGGAACTTGGCCAGCGCTATGGTTACCGGAACGCCCAGACGACCTGCATCGCCCCAACAGGCACTATTGGATTATTGATGGATTGCGATACGACGGGAATTGAGCCCGACTATGCCCTGGTCAAATACAAAAAACTTGCAGGCGGCGGCTATTTCAAGATCATCAACCAGTCGGTTCCCGTTGCCTTGAAACGCCAGGGGTACAGCGAGGAAGAGATCCGCAAGATCATCAGCTATTGTGTCGGCACAGGGCGGCTGGATTCGGCGCCGCACATCAACCGCGAAACGCTCCAGGGTAAAGGCTTTACGGAGGATGTGCTCGACAGGATTCAGGCCGAGCTTCCCAAGGTGTTCGACATCACCTTTGCCTTCAATAAATATGTATTGGGTGAAGAGTTTTGTAAAAACATTTTGCATTTGACAGATGAACAATTGAATTCGTTCGAGTTCAACATGCTTGAGCATCTGGGCTTCCGTAAAGAGGAAATCATACTTGCCAACGATGCGATTTGCGGGACCATGACCATCGAAAACGCGCCGCACCTCAAAAAGGAGCATTATCCCATTTTTGACTGCGCCAACAAATGTGGGAAATATGGCGAGCGTTATATCCGGCCTGAAGCCCATATCCGCATGATGGCCGCCGCTCAACCGTTCCTTTCCGGCGCCATTTCCAAAACCATCAATATGCCCAACCACGCGACCATCAAGGACGTGGAGAAAGCGCATATGCTGAGCTGGAAACTGATGCTGAAAGGGACCGCCGTTTACCGGGATGGCTCCAAATTGAGTCAGCCTTTGAACAGCATGGCCAGCGAAGATTTCAGTCATTTGAAAATGGAGCTTGTGGAAGAAAAGGAACCGATAGTCATTGCCGAAAAGATCGTGCAAATGGTTCGAGAGCATAAACGCAAACCTCTGCCGCATCGCAGGCAGGGATACACGCAAAAGGCATCCATCGGCGGTCACAAGGTCTATCTGCGAACCGGTGAGTATAAAGATGGTTCTCTGGGTGAAATATTCGTCGATATGCACAAGGAGGGCGCGGCCTTCCGCAGTCTGATGAACTGTTTTGCCATATCCATTTCGCTGGGTCTGCAACATGGCGTTCCGCTTGAAGAGTTTACAGACGCTTTTGTCTTCACCCGGTTCGAGCCGAACGGCTTTGTCACGGGGAATGACAGAATCACCATGGCGACTTCCACCATTGATTATATTTTCAGGGAACTGGCCATCAACTACCTGGGCCGGAATGATCTGGCGCAAGTGACCCCGGACGATCTCCGCAGCGATGCCATCGGACAAATAGATAAACAGGCTGAGGAGAAGGATGAACCTAAAATTTCCAACGGCGCAGGCAACGGTAATGGCCATGCAGTGCCTGAGGTGGTTCTAAGAACAACCGGGAACGGCAGTCAGCTGCTTGACAAAGCGCCGCTGGCCGGAAACGGGGTGCAGGTGAAAGTGAAAACAGTTTCCACAGTGGCCATTGCCCGGTTGAAAGGATATGAAGGCGACCCCTGCAATGAATGCGGTCAATTGACCCTGGTGCGCAATGGGACCTGCCTCAAGTGCCTGACCTGCGGCGCGACATCGGGGTGTTCGTAAGAATTGCAGGCTCGCAGAAAAAATAGTTTGAAAAAAATGGGGGGAGCCTTTTGAAGGCTGTCCCCTGTTTTATTTGCAATAACTCAGGCATTATCTGATGGACAGTGTTAGATTTCGAAGGACCGGATTTGGCTAGAAGCGGACACAGGCAATAGTCAACATCCGGCCAGTCACCTGAAAATACAAATGCTGCCCAACAAACCATAAACGAAAGCTAAATCTAAAAGTTAGGGAATATAGATGAAGATTAAGAAATTACGATTGAAAAATGGCTACAAAAGGTTTTTTGATTTGACGATCGACCTTGGCACCCCTAAGCGAGTTGTTGCACTTGTCGGACCAAATGGTTGCGGAAAGAGTAGTGTGCTTGATGGAATATTATTTCACCATAATGCGCATGGATGTATTGGAAGCAAAGGTAATAAAGATCATAATTACCATTCTATGAATCAAACTACCAATTACGACTACACAAATGTAGAGATTGAGTTTGATACCGGTAATTATCAGACTGTCAGGAATTTGAAGGCGGCAAAGGGGAAAGAAAATACACTTTTTTCATTTCGTAGTCCCTATCGGTAAAACAATAACTTGAAGGTTAAGGAAACAAGAGCGACTCCAGAAATAAGGTTGAATAATTATGGCGCAACCTCTGCTTCTGATCTTGACGATAAAATGGAAGAGAACTACCGTCGACTTTATGTAAAGTACAATAAATATATGAATGATGTAGATTGCGCCCCGAGCTCTGCGAAATCAAAAATAATCGGTGATATTAATTCATCCTTAAGCAAATGCCTATCATTGGAAATTTCTAGTATTGGCAGTATTGAAGCTTCCCAGGGCACCTTGTACTTTAAAAAAACTGATCACCCCACAGAATTCGAATTCAATGTTCTTTCTTCAGGAGAAAAAGAGGTAGTGGATATATTGTTAGATCTTTACTTAAGACGGGAAGAGTATAGTGAGACAATATTTTTATTGGATGAACCTGAGCTACATATTAATACGAGCATCCAGAAAAACCTGCTAATTGAAATTGACCGTTTAGTAGGTGAGGACTGTCAAATTTGGATTACTACTCATAGCATAGGGTTCTTACGCGCACTGCAAGATGAGTTAAAAGGTAAGTGTCAGGTTATTCAGTTTCATGATGACCAAGAACTTGCCTCAAAGCCATGTACATTAACTCCAATGAAAACATCAAGAGTAGCATGGAAAGATATTTTTGAAATAGCACTTGATGACCTAGCCAGTCTCGTATGTCCTAAGGTGATCGTATATTGCGAGGGGAGAGATGCACCTGCTGCTGGCGGGATGGAGAGAGGATTGGATGCTCAAGTATATAATAAGATATTTTCTGATTCACATCATGACACTTTATTTGTATCTAGTGGAGGGAATACAGAGCTTGACCAACGAAGTGAAATAGCTATTTCTATTATTAGCAAAGTGATTTCTGAGTTAGAGATACTTGTTCTAAAAGATAGAGATATGGCGTCAGGGAAAAAGACGACCGAGATGGATAGGCTTCAATACCTTAAAAACAATCCTAAAAACCATAGAGTTCTAAAAAGGTGGGAAATTGAAAACTACCTGTACGATAAAGAAGTTCTTGTTAACTACTGTAGTAAAAACAGCCTAGTTTTTGACGGAAAGTCTTATGATGCGCTGGTAACTGACATTGAAAACCAAAATTTAAAGGATGCAACGGGGAAAATTAAAAATATTTGTGGCCTTAAAACAAGCATTAACCCTGAAACATTTAAGCTCAACCTTTCAGAATACGTTACAAAAAATATGAAAGTGTTTAATGATTTACAATCGTCTATTTTTGATTAGTCATTTCGACGCTTGCAAAGCTATTAAATTCGTTGCCTAAGGTCGCTAGGTGCTCGTAAGTTCGTGCCATGGCGACTTAATTAATGTCCGCTCCTAGCCGATAGCGGTCTCTCGGGGCACGAAAACGTTTGGCAGTGGCTATCAGATTGGTTGCCGACGAATACATTGTTTACAGTTCGTTCTTTTTTTAAACGTTCCATTGGGTATTTCTTAAGGGCATCTCTAAAAATTGACAACGACGCCGAATCGCCAATTCAAAGAAGCGTCTTTTGTTTTAGT